>CAZYUZ010000043.1:0-12190 GCA_964650775.1 uncultured Lachnoclostridium sp.
CAATTTCCTGGCATTTATCCCAGACGCTGAATCAGGATCCGAAGAAAATGTACCGTATTACATTTAATGAGATTACCAAGCAGGCGGTGAAGAATTCGATCAAGCAGGCCAGAGAGATTGATATGAATCTGGTAGATGCACAGCAGACACGAAGAATCTTAGACCGTATGGTAGGATATCGCATTAGTCCGGTACTTTGGGCAAAGATCAAGCGTGGACTTAGTGCGGGCCGCGTTCAGTCGGCAGCGCTTCGCATCATTGCGGACAGAGAAGAAGAAATTGCAGCATTTGTGCCGGAGGAATACTGGTCACTGGATGCGAAGCTTCTTGCGGAAGGAAGCAAAAAAACTTTAAGTGCCAAATTCTATGGAACTGAAAAAGAAAAATTAGAAATTACAAACGAAGAGCAGATTCTGAAAATCCAGAAGGATCTTGAGAATGCAGAATATAAGGTAGCGGATATTAAGAAAGGTGAACGTACCAAAAAGGCACCGCTGCCATTTACAACCAGTACTCTGCAGCAGGAAGCATCCAAAGCGCTGAACTTCTCTACACAGAAGACCATGCGTCTTGCACAGCAGCTTTATGAAGGTGTGGAAGTCAAAGGTCAGGGAACCGTGGGGCTTATTACTTACCTGCGTACGGACTCTACTCGTATATCTGACGAGGCAGAGGTAATGGCAAGAGAATTCATTACAGCAAATTATGGTGAAAACTATCTTGCAGAGGGTGTTCAGAGTAAAAAAGATACGAAGAAAATCCAGGATGCTCATGAAGCAATCCGTCCGACAGATTTGAAACGTACCCCGGCTGTGGTCAAAGAATCCTTAAGCCGTGATCAGTTCCGTCTGTATCAGTTAATATGGAAGAGATTCGCTGCAAGCCGTATGAGTGCCGCAAAATACGAAACCACTTCTGTAAAAATTCTGGCAAATGGTTATCGTTTCCAGCTGGCTGATTCCAAGCTTATATTTGACGGATTCCTCTCTGTTTACACAGAAGCAGATGGTGAAGAAATCGAAAAAGCCAATGTAAAATCACTGGAAAAAGGAAGTGTGTTAGACTTTGTGGAATTTGACGGTAAACAGCACTTTACTCAGCCGCCGGCACATTTTACAGAAGCAGCACTGGTAAAAACATTAGAAGAACTGGGCATTGGACGTCCAAGTACTTATGCTCCGACCATTACAACGATCATTTCCAGACGATATGTTGCGAAGGAAGGCAAGAACCTCTATATTACAGAGCTTGGTGAAATCGTAAACGATATGATGAAACGTGCATTCCCAAGTATTGTTGATACCGACTTTACTGCAAACGTGGAAGGTCTTTTGGACTTTATCGCAGATGGTTCTGTAAAATGGAAGACCGTTGTGCGTAATTTCTATCCTGATCTTGAGGATGCAGTCCGGAATGCAGAAAAAGAACTGGAAAATGTTAAGATCGCAGACGAGGAAACAGACATTGTCTGTGAAGAATGTGGTCGAAACATGGTCATTAAATACGGGCCTCACGGGAAATTCCTGGCATGTCCTGGATTCCCGGAATGTAGAAATACAAAAACATATCTGGAGAAAATCGGCGTAGCCTGCCCACAGTGCGGAAAAGACATTGTCATCCGCAAATCAAAGAAGGGTAGAAAATATTTTGGCTGCGAAAACAATCCGGAGTGTGATTACATGACATGGCAAAGACCAAAAGCTGCAGATGCAGCGGGAGATAAAGAATAAAATGAGTATTCAGCTGTTAGATAAAACGAGAAAACTGAACAGACTTTTAAAAAATGCAGAAAGCTCTGAGATCAGTTTCAGTGAAATCAGTAAAGTATTAAATGAAATGCTTCGTTCCAATGTACTGGTACTTAGCAAAAAAGGAAAAATTCTTGGCATCAGCCATGAAAAATCCATGGAAAGAATCGAGGAGCTGTTAGGGGAAAGAAGAGGTGTTCGCATTGACAGCAGTTTAAATGAAAGACTGCTGGCGGTACTCTCTACAAGAGAGAATGTGTACCTACAGACACTTGGTTTTTCCTCAAATACAAAAAATCTGCATGGAATGATCGTTCCAATCGATATTGCAGGAGAACGTCTTGGTACACTCTTTATGTACCGCGCAGATGACATCTATGATATTGAAGATATCATTCTCTGCGAATACGGTGCCACCGTGATCGGTATGGAAATGATGCGTGCGGAAAATGATGAATGCGCAGAAGAAAGCCGTAAGCAGCATGTCGTTCAGTCGGCGCTTAGTACTTTGTCCGGTTCTGAGTTAAAAGCAATGCGTCACGTATTTAAAGAATTGCAGGGAACCGATGGGATTCTTGTGGCAAGCAAGATTGCTGAACAGGCAGGCATTACCCGTTCGATCATCGTGACCGGATTAAAGAAACTGGAAAGTGCCGGCGTCATTGAATCCAAAAGTGCCGGTATGAAAGGGACAAAGGTTCGCATTTGTAATGACATGCTGATTGAAGAACTGGAAAATATGTAATTTTTAGAAATATGAAAAAAATATAAAAACATTTTTCAGGCATTGACAATCGATTGTAAAACGATTAATATAGGTTTAGCGGTTAGCACTCAAACAAACTGAGTGCTAATAACACAAGGAAAAAACTTAGAATTATTTATAAGGAGGCGTCATCATGAAATTAATCCCATTAGGTGACAAAGTTGTATTGAAACAGGTGGAAGCTGAAGAAACAACAGCATCCGGTATCATTTTATCAGCAAAAACACAGGAAAAACCTCTCGAAGGTATCGTAGTAGCAGTTGGTCCTGGCGGAATCGTAGATGGTAAAGAAGTAACTATGCAGGTAAAAGAAGGCGATAAAGTCGTTTACCAGAAATACTCTACAACAGAAGTTAAGATTGGCGGCGAAGAATACTTAATGATCAAACAGAATGATATTCTTGCAATCATCATTGAAGATTAATATTTGGAGGTAATATAGTCATGGCAAAGGAAATTAAATATGGTGAAGACGCCAGAAAAGCTCTCGAAGCCGGCGTTAATAAATTAGCAAATACAGTTCGTGTTACAATCGGACCAAAAGGTAGAAACGTAGTATTAGACAAACAGTTCGGTGCTCCACTCATCACAAATGATGGTGTAACAATTGCAAAAGAAATTGAACTGGAAGATGCATTTGAAAACATGGGCGCTCAGCTTGTAAAAGAAGTTGCAACTAAGACAAATGATGTAGCAGGTGATGGTACAACAACAGCAACTGTTCTTGCACAGGCAATGATCAACGAAGGTATGAAAAACCTTGCAGCAGGCGCAAACCCAATCGTCTTAAGAAAAGGTATGAAAAAAGCAACAGATACAGCAGTTGCAGCAATCGCTTCTATGAGCAGCAAAGTATCCAGCAAAAATCATATCGCAAGAGTAGCAGCAATCTCTGCTGGCGATGATGAAGTTGGTAACATGGTAGCAGATGCTATGGAAAAAGTTTCTAACGATGGTGTTATCACAATCGAAGAATCTAAGACAATGCTCACAGAACTTGACCTTGTAGAAGGTATGCAGTTCGACAGAGGATACATTTCCGCTTACATGGCAACAGACATGGAAAAAATGGAAGCCGTATTAGAAGAACCATTGATCTTAATCACAGATAAGAAAATCTCAAATATTCAGGATTTACTTCCAATCTTAGAACAGATTGTTCAGACAGGAAGAAGACTCCTCATCATCGCTGAAGATATCGAAGGCGAAGCTTTAACAACATTGGTATTAAACAAACTTCGTGGTACATTCTCTGTTGTTGCAGTAAAAGCTCCAGGCTACGGCGAAAGAAGAAAAGCAATGCTTCAGGACATCGCAATCCTTACAGGCGGTCAGGTAATCTCTGATGAAGTTGGTATTGACTTAAAAGAAGCTACTTTAGAGATGCTCGGTCGTGCAAAATCTATCAAAGTGAAGAAAGACTCTACAGTTATCGTTGAAGGCTATGGCGACAAAGCTGCCATCGAAACAAGAGTTGGCATGATCAAAAAGGAAATTTCTGAAACAAAATCAGAATTCGATAAAGAAAAACTTCAGGAAAGACTTGCAAAACTTGCAGGCGGTGTTGCAGTTATCCGCGTAGGTGCAGCAACAGAAACTGAAATGAAAGAAGCAAAACTTCGTATGGAAGATGCTTTAAACGCTACAAGAGCTGCAGTTGAAGAAGGTATCGTATGTGGTGGTGGTTCCGCTTACATCCACGCATCCAAAGAAGTTGCAAAATTAGTTGAAAGCTTAGACGGCGATGAAAGAACAGGTGCGAAAGTGGTTCTGAAAGCTCTTGAAGCTCCATTATTCCACATCGCAGCAAACGCAGGTCTTGAAGGCGCTGTTATCATCAACAAGGTTCGTGAATCTGAAGTTGGTGTAGGCTTCGACGCTTACAAGGAAGAATACGTAGACATGGTAGAAGCAGGTATCCTCGATCCAGCAAAGGTTACAAGAAGTGCTCTCCAGAACGCTACAAGTGTTGCATCTACATTCCTTACAACAGAGTCTTGTGTTGCACACATCAAAGAAGAAGCTCCAGCAATGCCAGCAGGCGGCGCAGGAATGGGCGGAATGATGTAATCATTTTTTATGAAAAATATCAGGGGAAGGAAGTTCTTTTCTTCCCCTGTAAATTCTAAATATCAGTTTAAAATCCCAATCAAACAAAAATTAAAAAAAGCTGCTCCAATTTTTAGAACAGAGGTATTTTTGCGTGCTGAAAATTGGTTCTGTCGTTGACGGAAAGTATAAAATCTTAAACATTGCAGGAAAAGGCGGAATGTCCATCGTCTATCTTGCAATCAATGAAAAAGCGAATAAGCAATGGGCAATCAAGGAAATCTGTAAAAAAGATTATCGTGATTTCGACATGGACAAAAAAGAAATCGAGATGATGAAACGCCTGAAACATCCAAATCTGCCGGCAATTGTGGATGTGATCGAACGAAAGGATTCACTTTTGATCGTGATGGACTATATCGAGGGGCGCTCTCTGGAAGATCTTGTTCTGGAATATGGTCCACAGAGTGAAACACTGGTGATTCATTGGGCAAAACAGCTCTGTGATGTTCTTCACTATCTTCATACCCGGACACCGCCAATCATTTATCGGGATATGAAGCCCTCCAATGTGATGTTAAAGCCCGATGGAAATATTACGCTGATTGATTTTGGTGCTGCCAGAGAATATAAGCCCCATAATTATAAAGACACCGTCCTGCTTGGGACAAGAGGGTATGCGGCGCCGGAACAATATCGCAGTGATGGGCAGAGTGATGCCAGAACAGACATTTATTCACTGGGCGTTACAGTATTTCGCCTGTTAAGTGGCAAGCTGCCGGAGGAATTATGTCCAATCGGTCAGTTACAGCCGGATGTTTCAAAAGGAATCGAAAAAATACTTTTAAAATGTACCCGCATCTTAAAGCAGGAGCGATACCAGTCTGCCGCAGAGCTTCGGGAGGCACTGGAAAGATACTGGGAGTATGATGAGAGCTTTCAAAGATTGCAGAAAAGAAAGCTTCAAAATTTTCTGATTCCGGTGATGCTGAGCGTTGTGTTTTTTGTGGGAACATTTTTCTTTGCAATCCGGGAATATTCGATCAAAAAGAATAATTATCAGGCATTTTTAGAAGCTGCGGCAAATGCACAGACTTTATCGGAAGCAGTCACACAATATCGGAAAGCAATCACGCTAAATCCTGAAGAGGAGGAGGCTTATTTGCTGATATTAAAAAATGTATTTTTGGAAGACGGGATGCTATCAATGGAAGATGGTAAACTTCTGCGGGACATTTTGATTTCCTGTGACGAAAATGGAGTGACCAACGAGCAGAATCTTCGAAAAAATGTAGAGGGTTATGCGCTGTTCTCCTACGAGGCAGGCATTGCTTATTTTTATAAATATGAAGACAAAAGTAATAAAAAGAATGCAAAGGGATACTTTGAGACTGCATCAAAGGCAGAAATCCTTGGAGAAAAGAAACAAAAACGCGCGATGAGACTGTCTGTCATTTCCAGCTATTACAGCAGAATCGGTGTGATGGACGAAGCAGGAGATGAGTTTGTGACCTATCAGGATTATTGGAATGACTTGACTGCAGCAAGTGAAGGGAATCTTGTGGAAGAGGATAATGAGCGGACTGCGATGGTTATGTACGAAGAACTCCTTGCGCAGATCATCGGGAAAACCGCAGAGTTTCAAAGCGCAGGGATTGAAAAAACGGAAATGCTGACACAAATCAGGAATATCAAAACACATCTTCAAACAGATTTTGTAAAAACAGAAAAGTCTGTCCGGGAAATGTTGAAGGAAGAACTGGACGAGCTTTGGAGGAATGTTCGAAAGGCTGAAAGAATTGTGGAGTCTGTGTATGGGCAGACAGAATAGGAGAATCAATCTATGGAAGAAATTATGAAGCAAATGATGCTGTATCGCCGGCTAAGCATTGTGTGCTTGGTGGGGATGATTTTTTGCATTGTTGTGGCAGTGTATATTTATAGAAAAACGGATATCAGGGAGGTATTGGGATATTTTTGGAGAAATCGAAAGAGAAAAATGCTGTGGCTGACGGTGCTGATTTGTGGCATGTTATCTTCGAGTGCGTCATTGCAGGTTTTTGCAGCACAAACGGAAGAGAATATTACAGAAGAACCAGTTGTTGATGCTCAGCCACCAACATATGAAGCAGTATATGCGGATGAGAATGGTCAGCCGATTGCATTGAAGGAAGAAACGAACGAGTTTCTTCTATATTATAATGCGGCGAAAGAAATTACTTTTACCTTGAAAGTAGAGGATGAATTTCTGGATGAAGAAAATACAACGGTGAAAATTGTTTCCTCGGACAGACAGGGGAATTTATTGAAAGAGGAAATACTGCTTTCGGAGGAAGGAATCTATCAGGCTGTAATGCGTGAGGATGGACATTACAAAGTGCAGGCACATCTGATAGACCTTACCGGCAATGAGACAATCCATGAAATGACATTTGCGTTGGATTATGAGCCACCGAAGAAACCGGAGATTCGGTATGTGACAGAAAACAGTGGGACATTGGCGAGGCTGATCAATCAGCTGACCTTTGGGTATTTTGCGAAGGAAAAGGTTATCGCGCATATTCTGGTAGAAGATCTTGTCAGTAGTGTAAAACAGGTGACTTATACTTATCAGGATGTGGATAAAGAAGAAATTGTGACAGAGACGATAGAAAATGTGGAAGAGGAATTACAAGTTGAACTACCATTTAGCTTCAAAGGAATTTTAAGTGTTCAAAGCAAAGATTATATGGGTAATCAGTCAGAGCATTTTTTTGATATCGGCGTGATTGCAGAATCGGAAGACACACACCAAGTGGTATCTGATGCAGGAGTAAATGTTTTAACAGAGTATTCTAAAACACCGGGATATTATGCGGGGAATGTAAAACTGGAGTTTTTGGTAAAAGATACCTATTCCGGAATTCGCTCTGTCAGCTATCTTGCAGGGAAAGAATTTTCTGAGACGATTTCCTATGAAGAGGGAGAGGAGATTGTTACAGAGGAAGTTGTGCAATCGTATACGCTCCTGGCGAGTGAAAATCCGGAAAACAATGTGCAGATTGGTCTGTCATTTTTGGACAATGCAGGGCATGAAACGATTTTTCAAGAGGAGAAGCTGCCTAAGATTCACATTGATACCATCGCGCCGAAGGTCTGGGTGGTTTATGACAATCATGATGTACAAAATGAGAAGTATTATCGGGAAAGCAGAACTGCAACTATTTATATAGAAGAAAAAAATTTTGATCCGGAAGATGTGGAGTATGATCTTGATGGTCCTGTGGTGGAGGTCCATTCCTGGTCTCATGAGGCAGGAGAAGGGTGCGAAGGTGGAGAGGACCCTTACCATACTGGACACTCTGATAAATGTGTGTGGAAATGTGAGGTTGAATTTACAAAGGACGGAGAATACCGCTTTGGATTTTCCTGTGTGGACCTGGCAGGAAATGAGGGACGTTATGACAGAATCGATGAATTTATAATCGATCAGACGGCACCGGTCATCCGTGTGGCATATGATAATTACGATGTGAGGAATGAATTTTATTATAATCAGCCAAGGCGTGCCAGCATCGTGATAGAGGAAGAAAACTTTCGGTCGGAGGATATAGAGGTCAGTGTAACGGCGGAAAATGAAGGGCAGATTCTTGGCGCTCCGGCAATATCCGGGTGGACATCTAATGGAGCACTTCATCAGGCTGTGATTGCCTACGATTATGACGCAGTATTTAGCTTTGATATGGATTATACAGATTTGGCAGGAAACGCAGCAGAGGATTATCAGGGAGACGCATTCTGCATTGATTTAACGAAACCTCAGATTGTAATTAGTGAAGTGACAGACCGCTCTGCCAATAACGGTGCGGTATCACCAGTGATCACTGCCAGTGATACCAATTACCTGGAGGGCAGTGTCTGGTTTGAGTTATCCGGATGGAAAAATGGAAAGATGGATGCTAAAAAGGCATTGGCGAGCATTCCAAATGGTATGATGGTCAGAATTTCGAATCTCGACCATATAAAGGAAAATGATGATTTATACCATTTGCTGGCTGGGGCTTCTGATCTTGCTGGGAATACGGCAGAAGTGCAGATTCGATATTCTCTGAACCGATTTGGTTCTGTTTATATCTTGGATCCAATCACAGAAGCGCTGACAGGAAAAACGGGAACTTACTATACAACCCAGGAGAAAAGGCTTGTGATTACAGAGACCAATGTAGATACCCTGCTGTTCAAAGAAATCGTCTGCAGCCTGAATGGAAAACTAAAGACGCTAAAAGAAGATGTTGATTACGTTGTAGAAGAAAGCGGTGACGATGCCAGCTGGAAACAGTATCGGTATGTAATCGATGCGGATAATTTCAGTCAGGAAGGACATTATACGTTGACGGTATATTCAGAAGACCGTGCAAGAAATCTGTCAGATAACCAATCAAAAGGGAAAAGCATTTCCTTTGCGGTGGATAAATCAGCACCAAGCATTGTGATTTCCGGTGTGGAACAGGAAGGAAGATATCGGGAAAACAGCCGGGAGATTTTGCTGGATGTGGAAGATAACCTTGCGCTGAAAGAGGTAAAGGTCATTCTTGACGGTGAGGTGCAGGTGTATGAGCAGGAAGCATTAAATGCAGGAGATGGGATCATCAGCGTGATTGCACAGGGAAAGAATGAATGGCAGACACTGCAGGTTTCTGCGAAGGACCGTGCCGGAAATGAAATTTCTTTGCCAGGGATTACATTTCTTGTGACACCGAATGTGTGGGTACAGATTTATCATCAGAAACCGTTGTTTTATGGAAGCATTGTGATGCTTGGCATGATAGGAAGCTGTTTGGCATTCTGGATGTTTATAAAAATAAAATCGCAAACAAACAAGAAAATATAAAGTTTTGCGGTTGTAAACCGCAAAACTATTGAACAAATAAAAGAAAGGGGGTATACTATATGCAGTTGGAGGTGCTAGAAATGATCTACAGACCAATGTATGTTGATAAAATTATGAAATATAGCGACACACCATTTATTAAAGTTCTTACAGGTGTTCGTCGATGTGGAAAGTCTACAATACTTAAAATGATTATGGAAAAACTGCATATTGAGAAAGGGATACCAAAAGAGCGAATTGTCAGTTATCGTTTTGATTCCATGGAATATGAAGGCATGAGTGCAAAGCAGATTTATGAAGAAATGAAAAATAGAATCTGCAAGGGAGGAAGAACCTATTTTTTTCTGGATGAGGTACAGGAAATTGATAATTGGGAAAAAATCGTAAATTCTCTGGCATCAGATTATGATGTGGATTTATATGTCACAGGATCAAATTCCAGAATGATGTCTTCTGAGATATCGACTTATCTGACTGGAAGATATGTTACATTTCGGATTTATCCGCTCTCTTTTAGAGAATACCTAACATTTAAAGAGAAGTTTACAACTTTAAAAGAAATAAAGTCAGAACTTGTTGACTATATCCAATGTGGCGGTTTTCCGGCAGTACATCTTCGGGAGTATGAGCAGGATGAAATCTATACTGTTGTACGGGATATTTATAATTCAACCATTTTTTCAGATATCGTAAAACGAAATCAGATTCGAAAGATTGATCAGTTGGAACGTGTTGTGAAATATATATTCAATAATGTGGGTAACACATTTTCAGCAAAGTCAATTTCTGATTATCTGAAAGCAGAAAAGCGTTCGTTGGACAATGAGACGGTATATAGTTATCTTGAAAAGCTGGAAAAGGCATATTTACTACATCGTTGCTCAAGATATGATCTGCAGGGAAAAGAAATTCTGAAAACGCAGGAAAAATTTTACTTGGCGGATACATCCCTTCGCTATAGCGTGTTAGGGTATCATGAGGATACGGTGGCATCAAGCTTGGAAAATATCGTTTATCTGGAACTGTGTCGCAGAGGGTATACGGTTTATATTGGAAAGACAGGAGATGGAGAAATCGATTTCGTTGCGACTCGCCAAAACGAAAAGATTTATATTCAGGTTACACAGCGAATTATTTCAGAAAAGACCGAAAAGCGAGAATATGAAAGATTGCTTGAAATCCGTGATAACTATCCGAAATACGTACTGCGAACGGATGAGTTTGCTGGAGGAAACTATGAGGGAATTAAAACAATGCATGTAGCAGATTTTTTGTTGTCTGATGAATATTAAAGGTAAGGATGATTCTTCTTCATAAAATCATAAGAATTCCCCTATTTAATTCTTCACATTCCTAAAGTATAATTAGAACATGAAAAAGTTTCGCACGTGATAAAACTCAAACAGGGAGGGGGAATTCTATGAAAGCTCGTATGAATTTACTTACAATTTTACTTGCAGTGACCATGCTCACAGCAGGCTGTGGCGGTTCCAGTAAAGAAACAGCAGCTTCAGCACCAATGGCAATGGATATGGCAGTAGCCGAAGAAGCCGCTGTAGAAGAATACTATAGCGAAGAAATGGTCGAGGCAGAGGCTGCTGGTGCTACCATAACATCTGGCAGTGAAGTATCAGGGGTAGCGCAGGTAAGTCGAAAGCTGATCAGAACCTTTGATATCAACATTGAAACCAAAGAATTTGATACCGTTTTATCCGGTATCCAGACAAAGGTACAGGAGCTTGGCGGTTACATTGAGCAGTCATCCTTAGATGGCGGTTCCGCATATTATAGCTCTTATAACCGTTATAGCAATATGACAGCCCGCATTCCAAGTGACAAGCTGGATCAGTTCGTGGAAAATGTCAAAGAATCTGCCAATGTTACATATATTTCAGAGAGTACAGAAGACATTACCTTAAAATATGTAGACACAGAGAGCAGAAAGATTGCACTGGAAACGGAAAGAGACAGACTTTTAGAGCTTCTTGAAAAAGCAGAGACTGTCGAAGATATTATTACCATCGAGGGTCGTTTATCAGAAGTAAGATACCAGTTGGAATCCTATGCATCACAGCTTCGCACCTATGATAATCAGGTGGACTATAGTACGGTTCACATCAATATCCGTGAAGTGCAGAGGGAAACCAAAGTAGAACCGAAGACTTTCTGGGAAGAAGTTGTAGATGAGTTTGGCGATAGCATCTATGATCTTGGACGAGGATTCAGAGACTTTGCAATCTGGTTCTTAGGTTCCTCACCATTTATTGTATTATGGGCGGTGATCATTGCAGTAGTTGTGTTCGTGCTGAGATTCGTTGGGAAAAAGAAACGGTTGAAAAAGACATTCCAGACCATGAATACAGAGAATACTGAGACAAAAGAATAGTGAAAAGATTAATGAAACAGGGGTGTTGCGATAGCAACACCCCGCTTTAGTTTGGTTGTGGTTAAGGAATTTTAGAAGGATTAGTAGAACGACCCAATAGGTAATCAATACTTACGTTGTAATAGTCAGCCAAAATGATTAGTGTTTCGGTCGGCGGTACTCGTACACCATTTTCGAATTTTGATAATAATGCCTGCTCAATGCCTGTTTCCATCTGCAATGAGAGTTGCGTCATATTTCGTTCTTTACGCAATTTCTTCAAATTGTTTGTCAATTCATCACCCCGAGTTTATTGACGCACAATTTGATAGTCATCCGGCAAATTAAACGCGGCTTGATTCCGCAGATTAAAAATGACTTTTTGAGGTATG
>CAZYUZ010000044.1:0-1293 GCA_964650775.1 uncultured Lachnoclostridium sp.
AAGCTGCATTTCAGTGGAATATGTACAGTCTGGAAGAAATTACATTTCCGGAAAGTGTAAAAGTAGTCGGTGGTTATACACTGCTTTGGAATTCAAGCCTTCGAAAAGTTGTGTTTGAGCGTGATGACGTGGAAATTTACTGGGGTGCACTGGCGGCATGCAGTCGACTGGAAGAAGTTTATTTCCCAAGAAATGCAGTGATTGTGGATGATATCATTGATCCGGACGGAAATGATCCTTACAGTAAGAATTTAACCTTCTATGTTTATGAAGGTACAGACGCACATGAAAAAGCGAAATGGTACGCAGAAAAGTATGGCGTAAACATTGCATTTAGAGAGGATTAAGGAGGTGCCCTATGGGAGAAATACAGTTTTGGCTGCCGGAAGGCACCATCGTAGGAGACCGATATGAAATCATGGATGTCCTTGGTGTGGGCGGTTATGGAATTACCTATCGTGGTCGGGATATTCGATTGGATCGACTGGTAGCAGTGAAAGAATACTATCCAGGTTTTTGGGCGACCAGATATGCACATCGTGATCTGAATGTCCATTGTATGAGAGAATATGAAGAAGATTACCAGAAAGGAATTACCCGCTTTTTAGACGAAGCAAAAACACTGGTTTCTTTATCGAATGTTTCAGAAGTTGTCAATGTAAATGACTTCTTTAAAGAAAATGAAACCGCATATCTTGTTATGGAATATTTGGATGGTCAGAATCTAAAACAGATGGCAGGTGGATTTGGCGGGCGCATTCCGCCGGAGATACTCATACCGGTGTTGGAACCACTGGTAAAGGCACTTGGAAAGATTCATGAAAAAGGAATGATTCACAGAGATATCAGCCCTGATAACATTATGATGCTGGAGGATGGAACAGTTCGTCTCATTGACTTTGGAAATGCCAGGGATACCAGTAATGACAAGTCCATGACCATGGCAATGAAGCAGGGGTTTGCTCCTCCGGAGCAGTATCGAAGCAAAGGACAGGGAACCTATACAGATGTGTATGGGCTTTGTGCGACCATGTATTACTGCATGACAGGAAAGCTGCCGCCGCAGGCAATGGAGAGGCTGATGGGCGCACCATTCCCGACACCGACAGAGCTTGGAATCAATATTTCTCCGGTGTGGGAAAGCGCGGTGATTGATGGTCTGGAATTATATGTGCAGAAGCGTATCCAGAATATGGAGGAACTCTGGCAGAGACTTTATGGAGACAGCATCAGCGAACCTCTTTATTCAGAAGTGTTGTTATCTCAGGCAGAGCTTCCAGGTCAGTCAGAAGT
>CAZYUZ010000044.1:1393-12010 GCA_964650775.1 uncultured Lachnoclostridium sp.
GAAAATGTCAGCTGTATCCCTGGAAAAGAACTGCAGCTGGAAGAGGGAAGGCAGGCATATTTTGAAAAGGCAAAAACTTTTTTTCAGTGTGTCGTGCGTGTGGAAGAATTAAAAATGGATTTTTTTCTTCGAAATAATACCTGCTATTATGTGAGGGAAAAATTTGCAAGGATAAATAATTTATGAAAAAGAAATATGTATATGAAAAGAAGAAAAGAATTGTAAGAATGGTGCTCTGTTTTTTCTGTATGTTTTTATTTAGTTCTTCTTTGATTATTCATGCGGATGCAAAAATATGGATTAAGCTTGCGGACGCAACAAAATATCGAAAATATACGATGGAAAAACCGGTTTTTCCTGAGGAAACAACGACGAAGAAACCGAGCAGTTCTTCTTCTGGAAGCAGTTCATCCGGTAGTTCATCCGGTGGATCATCGGGAAGTGGAACATCCTCGAGTTCTTCCGGAAGCAGTTCCAGTGGAGAGAAAAAACCATCTGTGTTGGATAAAAAAGATTGTTCTGCATGTTCCGGAGGACGCTGCAGCAGATGCGGAGGAACCGGAAAGATTAAGCGATTGCAGGCGGGAACCAGAAAAAGAGTTAAAGTAAAATGTACAAGCTGCAGACCGGCAGGAAGTGGAAAATGTTATAGCTGTAAAGGAAAAGGAGAAAAATAAGAATGATGAAAAAATGCTTGATTTTTATCCTGATGCTGACACTATGTACTGGAATTTTTGGACTGGAAAGCCATGCGGCTGAATCAGAAGTTTTCTTAGATCCATTTCCGATTTACAGAATGTCATTAACAAAAGATAATGAAACCGTGATGTATACTGCATTTTATGTGCAGGATTTAGAAGGAAATATTTATTTGATCAGTTCTGCATTTGCAGGTGCAGCAATGCGAGACGGCTGGAAGGCAACTTTGCATACTGCATCAGGGGAAAAAGAGGTAGAATGCTTGAAGTATACAGACGGTATTTGCTATTTGAAAGCAGAAATACCGGAACAGTGCATTATATTAGAAATCGAAGAGGATGATATCTTTGAAGATGGCTATGTGCTTTGTGCAAACAAAGAAGAGGAAAAAGCTTCGGATGGTTCCATGAGTACAAAATATACATGGAAAAAATGGTATGTTGACTTTATAGGCTGGTATTCCAATTCCAACAGCGGATATTATCTAAATGATGAAATTTATATGGCAAATGTTTATCTTGAAGATGTAAAACTATATGGTGCCCCGTTGGTTCATTTTACTTCTGATAACATTACTGTAATGGGAACGCTTTATCTGGATGTAAATTATTGTCCGATTGTTATAGATTTTAGAAAATTAGGATTGTCTGAAGAGTATGCTATCGGAAAGACAGATGTATCTGAATCCGATAATACAATTTCTGATTTCATGGCAGAACAGTTCAATTCTATAGAGGTGTCGAATGAAGAAGTGGTCATAAATACACCTGCGTTACAGGAAAGTAAAGAACAAATTGTAGAAGAAAGCAGAAATCAGGCTGTTTTCGAAAATAATTATCTGCCAGTGATAGTCGCTGGAGCAGTGGTTATAGCTGCAGTTTTCTATTTTAAAAAGCAAAAACAAAAAAGTTAAAAAACCGTGAGATTACTCCCACAGGCTGTCAAACAATCGTTCCACAGCCTGTGGGATTTTTTCACTGTTCAAACCGGAATAATTGATCAAAATTGTATGTGGCAGCGAAAACTCCGGCTGATTGTGATAATACTGACTTAGGCAGGAAATATGAATTCCATTTTCCGCCGCTTTTTTCACCAACTGTTCATCGGTCAGCGTGGTATCTACATGTAACAGAAAATGTAACCCGGAGTTTTCCTCTGCAATTTGCACGTGGGAATATTTCGGGTGTTTTTTGATGCAGTCCATGATCAGGTCTCGCTGACTGCGATAGTAATTTCTCATACGGTTCATGTGCTTTTCAAAATGTCCTTCTGCGATAAAGCTTGCCAGTGTATATTGTTCAAAATTAGAAACCGTACAGGAATAGAAATTTAATTCCTGATTATATTTTTCCATCAGCTTTTTTGGAAGTACCATATAGCTGATTCGAATGGTAGAACTAAGGCTTTTCGAAAAAGTATTAATGTAAATGACTTTTTCCATTGTATCAATACTTTGCAAGGAAGGAATTGGTTTTCCAATAAAACGGAATTCACTGTCATAATCATCCTCAATAATATATCTGGAGGAATCTTTAGAAGCCCAGGATAATAATTCATATCTGCGTCCGATTGGAGTTACGATTCCCGTAGGGAAATGGTGGGATGGAGAAATATGTACAACCTCTGCCTGGGATTTTTCAAGCTCTTTCATAGCAATTCCATCTTTGTTCATTGGAATATGGACACATTGAATATGATTGGCACGATAAATTTTTGTGATTTTCTGATAGCCCGGATCTTCTACCGCATAGATCCTGTTTCGTCCAAGGAGCTGAATGATAATACTGTAAAGATATTCTGTACCTGCACCAATTACAATCTGCTCAGGTGTAACATTCATGCCACGAAACTGCATTAAATACTTGGCAATTTCCTGACGTAAATCCCAGATTCCTACGGAAGGAGAATTTAAAAGCAGTTTGTCCAGATTATCAGACATTGTTTTTCTAAGGAGTTTTGTCCACATATTAAAAGGAAAACTCTGCTTTGCGGTAGAATTGCTTACAAAATCCGCAAAATAAAGTTTCTTTTCCTCAGAAGATGGTTTTTCAAAAATTGGAGCATCCGATAAGGCCGCAGCTTCTCCGGAAGTAATGTGAGACACAAAATATCCGCTTTTCGGTTTCGAATAAATATAGCCTTCCGCCATAAGCTGACCATAAGCATTCTCTACGGTAATGGTACTGATATTTAAATGCTCTGCCAATGCACGTTTGGAAGGAAGCTTTTCATCCGGTTCCAGATGATGGTTTAAAATATCATTTTTGATTTGTTTATATAAATGTTCGTAAAGCGTCGTATGTTCTCTGTGATCGAATGAATAAGTAAGCATTTTTATTCTCCAAATCTGACCATGAATTATTTTAAAAAATTAGATATTTTCATATGGTCACTTTTTAGTATAATCGCTGTTATCAAAGATGTAAAGAAGCTTGAAGGATTTGATTGGTTTGTCAAAGCTTGACAGTAAAATACGGGAAGCAGTATAATAAATTGCATATGGTAAGTATGAGGGACTGGCTATGCAGTCCCTTTTTTGCAACTATGTAGCAAGGAGTAAATAAATGGAATTATATAATGGTCGTCCGGCAGATGAATCCGGACGGGAAGAACGTGAAATCAGAGTATATGATTTATTAGACAAATTGGGAATTGAGTATTTACGCACAGATCATGAGCATGCAGATACGATGGAAGCCTGTAATGAGATTGACGCAGTGCTGGAGGTTTTGATCTGCAAAAATCTTTTCCTGTGTAACAGACAGAAAACAAACTTTTATCTTTTGTTAATGCCTGGCGATAAACCATTTAAGACAAAAGAATTATCTTCCCAGATAAACAGTGCAAGACTTTCTTTTGCATCGGCAGAAGATATGGAAAAATATCTGGATATTCATCCTGGAGCAGTCAGTGTGATGGGACTGATGAATGACCATGACAATGTGATACAGCTGCTCGTAGATGAAGATGTATTAAAAGATGAGTATTTTGGATGTCATCCATGCGTGAATACTTCCAGTTTAAAATTAAAAACAGAAGATGTATTTACAAAATACCTGGAAGCGGTACATCACGATTACAGAAAAGTGACGCTGATAGGCGAATAGTAAACTGAAAAGTTTACATAGTTATTTTTAAATTTACTTTTCAAAAGAGAGGAACATTGATGTTACAGAATAAAAGAAAAGTATTGGAGTTTGCCGGGAGTATGTTCTTATCGGCAATGGTATTTCTGCTCATATACAAATTTATACCAATTGTATATTCCACCAACGATGACCGTATGATTGCGGAAATTGTATCGGGACAGTTTACCGGAAAACCGGAGAGTTATGGCATCCAGATGACCTATGGATTTACATGGTTCTTGAGTAAGCTCTATGAGATGACCAGAAGCTTGAACTGGTATGGAATTGTGCTGATTGGAGTGCAGATATTTTCCTTTGGGGCGATTTTATACCGCCTGCAGAGTTTTGCAAAAAAATGGCTGGGTAAGTTTTATTTGTTAGCGGCTGCAATTTTGCTTTTTACGGGAATCTGGTTAAAGGTCTACGTGCAGCTGACTTATACGACCACCGCAGCATTTGTTGGTATGGCGGCAATTTTCTGGTATGCCACATCAAAGACGGATTGGAAGAATGTTTTGATGGCAGTCTTTTTGGCAAACATTGCATTTTGCATTCGTCCAAACATTTTTTATATGTTCGTGCCGGCAACAGGGCTTGTGTATCTTTGGAAGCTGATTGGCAAAAAGGATTTGAAAAAGCTGACCATTGGTGCACCGTTTGTAATTTTGGCGGTGACAGCAGTTTTATTCGTAATCAATGCGGCGGCATATTCAAAAGAAGGCTGGAAGGAATTTAGAGATTTCTTTGATGTGCGTACCAATGTGTATGACTATTATGATCTGCTCCCTTATGGAGAATATCCGGAATTGTATGAGCCGTACGGAATTTCTGAAAAAGAGTTTAATATGATGCGCGTGTATAACTACACCGTGCTTGGAGATTTGCCAAAAGAATTTTTCCCAGAATATTTAGAAGCCTGTGAGGCGATGGAAGAAGCGCAGGGAATTACCTTTATAAGTAAATCCGTAGATGCAGTCAAGATATTTATCAAAGATGTATTTAGCAATGGCTATGGAATCGAAAACACAGTTCTTTTCGTGGCAGCGGTAGTTCTTCTTGTATTGCTGATTTGGAAGAAAAATTATCCACTGGCGATTTATCTTGCAATTCAAAGTGCCGTCATCTGTATTGTATGGCTATACTTTACCTACTGGGGAAGAGCCATTGAGCGAATCCAGATGACCATGAGCCTGATTTTCCTGGCAGTCATTCTGCATGTATTTTGCGAAATGAGAAATATGCACATTTATCATGACGAAGAGACTGGTAAGCTCAGTGGAAATGGAATGGCTGCACTGGCACTTGGACTGATCGGTCTTATATTGATTGCAGGAAATAGTTTTGGACATTATCGAATAGATAATATAGAAAAGACCTACTGGTACGGAGACGTGCAGACCATCAAAGAGTATTGCGCACAGGATCCGGACAGACTTTATTATATGGATATTGCGACGATGACGGAGCTGTATGGCAGATGTACCATCAAAAATACGGAACCGGAATATATCAACTATATTTCTATGGGTGACTGGTCTGCGTATTGTCCTCATTATGAAGAAAAGCTGGAAAGACATGGTGTGGAAAATATTGCAGAATCTATTACAGATGAAAATACCTACGTGATCATGCTCCATAACTATCAGTTGCTGTGCATGAAGGAATATTTAGACGTAGAGGAGAAGTGGGTAGAGACAATTTTTGGGGCACATGATGTTCCTTATGCGGTCTACCAGTTTCACAAAAAATAAACGATTCGGAAGAAAGTGAGGTAAAAAATCTTGGAAAAAAAGACAAGCTGGAAAGTCATTTTATGTCTGCATCTTATTTTGTTCTTATACTCTTTGGAGAGTGTATGTTCTAAAATGGCAGCAGCGCAGGAAATGTTCTCTTTTAAATTTTTCTTATTTTATGGCTTAGTACTGTTTTTCTTATTCTTTTATGCCCTTGCATGGCAGAGAATTTTAAAGTACATGCCACTGACGGTAGCTTATGCCAACAAAGGAATCACCATTATCTGGGGGATGATCTGGGGCGCAATTTTGTTTAACGAGACAATTACATTAAAGACCATCATTGGTGGTGTAATCATTCTCGTGGGAATTTATATGGTGGTGACGAATAATGAACATTAAGTATACATTTATTCTGCTGTTTGTTTTCAGCGTATTTATTTCTTCCTGTTCTCAGATTTTGCTGAAAAAGGGAGCGAACAAAACCTATAAAAATATCATTCAGGAATATTTAAATCCACTGGTAATCGGAGCATACAGCATTTTTCTGCTGTCCTCTTTCCTGACAATGTATTCATACAAATACGTTCCATTGTCCATCGGACCAATGATTGAAGCCATGGGTTATGTATTTGTAGCAGTATTGGGACGTATTTTCTTAAAAGAGAAAATCAATAAAAAGACAGCCATTGGTATGGGGCTGATTTTAGTGGGGATAGTTATCTGTAGCATCTAAGAAATATGTGGATAACGCTTTAAAACACAGAATGAACCGGGGATAAGTGCATGAAAAAACTCTATGACGCCTTAACTGAATATGGAAAAGCTGATTATGTACCGCTTCATATGCCGGGGCATAAGCGTGCGCTCATGGAGTTTGAAAATCCTTACAGCTTTGATATTACAGAGATTGATGGATTTGATAATCTGCATCATGCAGAGGGGATTATTAAGGATGCTGAGAGATTTGCAGCTACAGTCTGTCAGTCGGATGAGACACATTTTCTGGTAAATGGAAGCAGCTGTGGAATTTTGAGTGCCATCTTTTCGGCAACAAAGCAGGGCGGAGAGATGATCATGGCGCGCAACTGCCATAAGGCGGTTTATCACGCTGCAGAGCTAAGAGAGTTAAAGACACATTACCTTTATCCGGAAATGCTGCCGGAAGGTATCTTGGGCGAAATAACAGTCGAAATGGTTTCGGATGCGTTTGAAAAGTACCCGGAAGCGAAAACCTTGATCTTAACTTCCCCAACCTATGACGGGGTAGTGTCTGATGTAAAGGCAATCGTAAAAGCTGCCCATGCAAATGGTGTGACGGTGATCATTGATGAAGCACATGGAGCACATTTCTTAAAAGAAAGCGGATTTCCAAAGAGTGCGATCCGCTGCGGTGCGGATGTGGTGATTCAGAGTACCCATAAGACATTGCCTGCGCTGACGCAGACGGCGCTCATTCATATTAATAAAGATTACAAATATAGAGCAAAGGTACGAAAGTATCTGACAATGTTCCAGACGACCAGCCCTTCCTATGTGCTGATGGCAAGCATTGACAGCGCAATGCACTGGTATGTGGAAGAAGGCAGAGAAGCCTATAAGACTTATCTTGGAAATCTGAAAAAACTGCGTGCAGCATTTGAAACGCAGTTAAAACATTTGCAGCTTCTGACACCGGAAAATGTATTTGACTACGATCTTTCCAAGGTATTGATTTCTACGAGAAAAAGTAATATTTCCGGCGAAGAGCTTCATAAGAAGCTGTTGAAAAAATATCACATTCAGTCAGAAATGGTTTCTGCACATTATGTGTTGTTTATGACCAGTGTGGCTGATACGGAAAGTACTTATAGAAGATTTTTGGAAGCGATTTTAGAGATTGATTCTGCACTGGAAGATCATCCAATGCCTGAGTCTGTAAAAGACGAGATGGGACAGCGAAAATCTTTAATGCGTATCAGTGAAGCTGTAAATAAGAAGAAAAAGGCATTGCCTTTAATGGAAAGTATGGGGGAAACATCTGCCGTATACGTATACATTTATCCGCCTGGAATTCCGCTTCTGACTCCGGGGGAAAAGATCAGTGAGCGCTGTGTGCGACAGCTGCAGTTTTATCTGGACGAAGCATTGGAAGTCCATGGATTGACAAAAGAGAGGGAGATTGAAATCGTATGGGAAGAATATTTTACTTAATGGGGAAAAGCTCTACGGGCAAGGACTCCTTTTATAAGCAGTTGATCGAGGATGAAGCGCTTGGGCTGAAAAAAATCGTCATGTATACGACCCGTCCGATTCGCGCCCAGGAGAAAAACGGGGAAGAATATTTTTTTGTCAATGATGAAAAACTGGCAAGATTAGAAGCAGAGGGAAAAGTGATCGAACGCCGTTCTTACAATACTGTACATGGAGTGTGGCATTATTTTACGGTGTGTGATGACCAGATTGATCTGGAGAATCATAATTATGTGATGATTGGTACGTTAGAATCCTACGTTGCCAGTAAAGAATATTTTGGAGAAGGCGTGTTAGAGCCACTCTACATTGAAGTAGATGACGGAGTGCGTCTTCAGAGAGCGCTGGATAGAGAACGCGCACAGGAAAAACCAAAATACAGAGAAATGTGCCGCAGATATATTGCAGACAGTGACGATTTTTCGGAAGAAAAGATTGCAGCTGCAGGAATTACAAGACGTTTTGAAAATGATATGTTTGAAAAATGTCTGGAGGAAATTACAAACCATATCAGACAGTTTCAATAGTTGCGGCAAAATAGTTTTTTGTGATATACTAAGATGATAAGTCGTAAAGATGCGAAGGGAGGTAGAAGCATGTTTGGATTTAAAGATGTCATTGGACACGAACACCTCATTGAACACTTACAGAGTGCAATTGCTATGGGCAAGGTATCTCATGCCTATATTTTTGATGGAGAAAAAGGTGCAGGGAAAAATTTCCTGGCAGATATTTTTGCGGCAACTTTGCAGTGTGAAGAAAAAGGAAGTGAACCATGTGGAAAATGTACTTCCTGTAAACAGGCAGATGGAAGAAATCATCCGGACATCATTCGTATCACCCACGAAAAACCAAACACCATCAGTGTGGATGATATCAGACAGCAGCTTTGCGGCGATATTATGATCAAGCCATACAAGGGACCATATAAGATTTATATTGTAGATGAGGCAGAAAAGCTGAATGTACAGGCTCAGAATGCACTTTTAAAGACCATTGAAGAGCCACCGGCATATGCAGTCATCATGTTGCTGACTACCAACGCAGAAAGCTTCTTACCAACCATTTTATCCCGCTGTGTGACATTACATTGCAAACCGGTAAAGGATAGTGCAGTGCGTAGATATCTGATGGAACAGGTACAGATTCCTGACTACCAGGCTGATATCTGCGTTGCATTTGCCCAGGGAAATATCGGCAAGGCAAGAAGGCTGGCTTTATCAGAAGAATTTGGTCAGATGAAGGAGCATGTGATTCATCTGGTGAAATATATTCAGGAGATGCAGATTTCTGAATTAATTGAAAGCATGCGCAAAATTACGGAATTTAAGACAGATATTTCCGATTATCTGGATTTATTGATGGTATGGTATCGGGATGTCTTATTATATAAAGCAACTTGGAATCCATCTTCCATTGTATTTTCCGATGAAATACATACTCTTAGAAAGATGGCTTCCAAAAGCTCTTATGAAGGAATCGAAAATATTTTAAAGGCATTGGACAAAGCGAAGATCCGCTTAAATGCCAATGTAAACTTTGATCTGACCATGGAGCTTCTGTTGCTGACCATGAAGGAGAACTAATTTATGACAAAGGTAATTGGGGTGCGTTTTCGTAACGCCGGTAAGGTATATTATTTTGCACCCGGGAAATTAAAAATTTATCAGGGCGAGCATGTCATCGTAGAAACTGCCAGAGGCGTGGAATACGGATATGTCGTTCTTGGTGTTAAAGAAGTGGAGGACGATAAGATCGTTTCGCCATTGAAACCGGTGATGCGTGTGGCAACACCAGAGGATGATGAAAAAGCTATCAAGAACCGTGAAAAGGAAAAAGAAGCCTTTAAGATCTGTCAGGAAAAGATTCGCAAGCATGAGTTGGAAATGAAGCTGATCGATGCGGAATATACTTTTGATAACAACAAAGTACTTTTCTACTTTACTGCAGACGGAAGAATTGACTTCCGTGAACTGGTAAAAGACCTGGCTGCTGTATTTAAGACAAGAATCGAGCTTCGTCAGATCGGTGTACGAGATGAGACAAAGATTTTAGGCGGCATTGGTATCTGCGGAAGACCGCTCTGCTGCCATTCCTACCTTTCCGATTTCGCTCCGGTATCCATTAAGATGGCGAAAGAGCAGAATCTTTCTTTAAATCCGACAAAGATATCCGGTGTTTGCGGACGTTTGATGTGCTGTCTGAAAAATGAACAGGAAACTTACGAAGAGTTAAACAGTCATCTTCCAAATGTGGGGGATTACGTATCAACTCCTGACGGACTGAAAGGAGAAGTACATTCCTTAAGCGTACTTCGACAGTTGGTCAAGGTTGTTGTAAATCTGGAAAACGATGAAAAAGAAATTCGCGAATACAAAGCAAATGAGCTTCGTTTCAAACCACGCAGAAAGAAAGAAAAAACATCAGTTGCCGATGAAGAATTAAAGGCACTGGAAGCATTGGAAAGAAAAGAAGGAAAATCGAAGCTTGAAGACAATTAATTTAAAGATGGGCGAACGCATAGATGATCTTCAGCGAAACGGATATCGTATTATCCAGAATCCGGAGCGTTTCTGCTTTGGTATGGATGCGGTGCTTTTATCCTCCTTTGCAAAAGCAAAACCGGGAGAACGTGTGCTGGACTTAGGCTGCGGCAACGGAATCATTCCGATTCTGATGGAAGCAAAGACAAAGGGAGAGAAGTTTTTCGGTCTGGAAATTCAGGAAGAAAGTGCTGATCTGGCGAGAAGAAGTGTAGCCTTAAATGAATTGGAAGAAAAAATAGAAATTGTAACAGGCGATATGAAAGAGGCAGTAGACATTTT
>CAZYUZ010000045.1:0-12008 GCA_964650775.1 uncultured Lachnoclostridium sp.
AGAGCACACGGTTCATACCCGTGGTGTCGAGGGTTCGAATCCCCCTCTCGCTATTAGGAGATGCGGAAGCATCTCCTTTTTTTGTGGAATTTATCGAGTAGATGTGCTATACTATATTTTAGGTTTTTATGCGCTTTCGTAAAAAAGCGAAAATATTTATCATCAGGGGGATTCACACATGAGTACAGTAAGAACAATGGAAAACGATCTTGTAAAAGTAGAAGTATGCGATTTTGGTGCGGAACTTTTCAGTTTCTATGACAAAGAAACAAAGGTGGAAGCAGTCTGGCAGGCAGATCCGAAATACTGGGCACGCCATGCTCCGGTTCTTTTCCCATTTGTAGGAAAAGTAAACGGCGGTTACTATACTCATAAAGGTGTACAGTACAAAATGGGTCAGCACGGTTTTGCCCGAGACATGGAATTTGAATTTGCAGGTCAGACAGAAAATGAAATCGTTCATGTTTTAAAATCAACAGAAGAAACTCTGGCAAAATATCCATTCGCATTCGAATTTAAAGTGACTCATAAATTAGAAGGTAAGAAATTATCCGTAATCTGGGAAGTAACAAACCCAGGCGATGAAATTATGTATTTCTCTGTTGGCGGACATCCGGCATTTAATGTACCAGCAAGAGCAGGAGAGAGCAAATACGATTATTTCGTAACATTTAACGGAGAAAAGGAATTAAAATATATCCTCATCGATTTAAGCTGTGCGGCAGCGAACGTAGATGATGTATATACATTAATATTAGAAGATAACAAACTTCCGATTACAGAGCACCTGTTTGACAATGATGCATTGATCTTTGATGAATATCAGGTGGAAAAAATCGGTCTTGCATATCCGGATGGAACACCATATTTAACAATGGAATGCAAAGGCTTCCCAAGCATGGGCGTTTGGTCACAGCCAAAAACAGATGCACCATTTGTATGCTTGGAACCATGGATTGGAAGAGTTGACAACAGAGGCTTTGACGGAGAATTAAAGGATAAATATTATGAACAGTCCGTAGAGGCTGGAAAAACATTTAGAGCACAGTATGATCTGACACTGGGCTAGAAGGAGTTTGAATGAAAAAAATAAGTTTATTGGTTCAGGAACTGGAATATGAGCTTTTACAGGGAAGTCTGGAAGGCGAGATCAGTGAACTGGTATACGATACAAGAAAAGTAAGCAAAGACAGTATGTTTGTCTGCATCGTAGGGACTGCATTTGACAGCCATGAAAAGGCAGCAGAAGTAGCAGCCGCAGGCGCAAAAGTATTGATTGTAAGTAAAGAAGTGGAAGTACCGGCGGATGTGACAGTGATCAAAGTGGCTGATACACGCTACGCATTATCCCTGATTTCTGCGGCGTATTTCGACTATCCTGCAAATACACTGAAAGTGATCGGGATTACCGGTACAAAGGGAAAGACTACTACAACCTTCATGATTAAGTCCATTCTGGAAAATGCAGGGTATAAGGTAGGGCTGATTGGTACGATTGAGACGATTATCGGCGATAAACACATTCCGGCAAATAATACAACACCGGAATCCTACATTGTGCAGGAATATTTTGCAGAAATGTTAAAGGCAGGATGTGAAGTTTGTGTTATGGAAGTTTCTTCTCAGGGACTTATGATGCACCGTACAGCAGGCATCCCATTTGAACTTGGGATCTTTACAAACCTTGCACCGGACCATATCGGACCAAATGAACATGCGAGCTTTGAAGAATATGCAGCATGCAAGGGAATGCTTTTTAAACAGTGTAAAGTTGGTATTGCAAATGCAGATGATGAAAACTTTGAAATGGTCATGAAAGACCATACCTGCACACTGGAAACCATCGGTTTTTCAGAAAAAGCAGACCTTCGTGCAAGCAATGTCAATCTGGTAGGCAGACCAGGATACCTTGGTGTGACTTATGACTTAACCGGTCTTTTGAATTTCCCAGTGGAAATCGATATTCCGGGGAAATTTAGTGTATATAATTCCCTTGTTGCGATTGCTGTTTGCAGACATTTCGATATTGACAAAGAAAATATTCTGGAAGCATTAAAGGCTGCAAAAGCAAAGGGAAGAATCGAACAGGTAAAAGTTTCCGACGATTTTATGCTCTTAATCGATTATGCGCATAATGCAATGAGTCTGGAAAGCCTTTTATCGACGTTAAAAGAATACCATCCACAGAGACTGGTTTGTCTCTTCGGATGTGGCGGCAACCGTTCCAAGCTTCGCCGTTACGAAATGGGTGAGGTTTCCGGTAAAATGGCGGATTTAACAATCGTAACAAGCGATAATCCAAGATTTGAAGAGCCGCAGGATATTATTGATGACATCAAAATCGGTCTTGCAAAGACAGACGGTGAATATGTGGAAATCATTGACCGTAAGGAAGCAATCAAATATGCGATCGCAAACGGAAGACCTGGAGATGTCATTGTACTGGCTGGCAAAGGCCATGAAGACTATCAGGAAATCAAAGGTGTGAAATACCCAATGGATGAAAGAGTCCTGATCGAAGAAGTATTAGTGGAGCTTGGTTGGAAATAATATGGCAAACTATGCGGGAGTCATTGTAGACATTTCACTGGAAAAACTGGATAGAGTATTTGACTACAGGATTCCCGCACATCTGGAAGATGCGATTCATCCGGGCGTGCCGGTGTGGATTCCTTTTGGAATGGGAAACCGCCGGATCAAGGGCTTTGTTGTGAGTCTTTCAGACACCTGTGCTTATGATGAGAGCAAGGTGAAAGAACTGCTTGGTGTCTGCGAGGGTGCGATTCCTGTAGAAGGACAGCTGATCGAGCTGGCAGCATGGATGAGAGAAAAATATGGCTGTACCATGAATCAGACCATGAAAACGGTTCTTCCGGTGAAGAATAAGGTCAAGGAACAGACAAAGGTAGTTGTAGAGGCTGCAGCTGATGTGGCAGCGATAGAAAACTACATGGAACATAATAAACGCTGCAAGGCAAGAATCCGTGTACTGCAGGTTCTGCTTGCGAAAGGCGTTCTGGAAAAAGAAAAGCTTTTAGAGGAAGCGGCTACAACGGCAGCCACTTTGAAAGAATTGCAGGAAGCGGGACTCATTTTGCTGCAAAGCGAGACGATTTACCGCCTGCCGAAAATTGCCAGAGAAGAAAAGAAATCGATTACATTAAATACAGAACAGCAGACAATATTAGACACCTTCCGAGCGGATTATAAAGCTGGAAGACGCTGCGGTTATCTGCTTCATGGCGTTACCGGAAGTGGGAAGACGGAAGTGTACATGGGCATGCTTGAGCGTGTGCTTGCATCTGGAAAGCAGGCGATTGTACTGATTCCGGAAATTGCATTGACCTTTCAGACCGTGATGCGCTTCTATGGAAGATTTGGTGATAAAGTATCGGTCATTCATTCCAAAATGTCTGCGGGAGAGCGATATGATCAGATGGAACGTGCCAAAAAGGGTGAGATTTCTATCATGATCGGACCGCGTTCGGCGATATTTACGCCGTTCTCTGATTTGGGAATGATCATCATTGATGAGGAACATGAGGGCAGCTATAAGAGCGAGACGAACCCGAAATATCACGCAAGGGAAGTGGCGAAAAAGCGCTGCGAAATGAGTGATGCGGTTCTGGTCTTAGGAAGTGCGACACCTTCCATAGAGTCTTATTTTAAGGCAACCTGTGGGGAGTATCAGCTTTTAAAGCTTCCGAATCGAATCAATGATTTAAAGCTTGCAGAGGTGCAGGTGGTTGATCTGCGAAAAGAATTAAAAGAGGGTAATCGCTCTGTGATCAGCCGCGCATTAAAAGCACAGATGCAGGAAGCATTGGGAAAAAATCAGCAGATCATGCTGTTTTTGAATAGAAGAGGGCATACGGGATTCATTTCCTGTCGCAGCTGCGGAAAGGTGCTGAAATGTCCTCACTGTGATGTGTCACTGACATTTCACAAGGATGGCAGGATGCGCTGTCATTACTGCGGATATGAACAGATGAATGTGAAAACTTGTCCGGAGTGCGGCTCTCCATATATTGGAGGGTTCCGTGCAGGTACACAGCAAATAGAAGAAGTGGTGAAAAAAGAGTTCCCGGATGCGAGAATTCTTCGTATGGATCTGGATACCACCCGCAAAAAAGGAAGCTATGAAGCAATTTTAGAAAGCTTTGCCAAAAAGGAAGCAGATATTCTGATCGGGACGCAGATGATCGTAAAGGGGCATGATTTCCCGGCAGTCACGCTGGTTGGTGTGCTGCTTGCAGATTTATCGCTCCACGCATCAGATTATATGGCAGCAGAGAGAACGTTTCAGCTTTTGACCCAGGCAGTGGGGAGAGCTGGAAGGGGCAGTTTGCCGGGAAATGCAGTGATTCAGACTTATCAGCCAGAGCATTACGCAGTGCAGACGGCTGCAAAGCAGGATTACGAGGGCTTTTATGAGCTGGAAATTGCATACAGAGATCTGATGTCCTATCCACCGATGTCAGGCATGATGGCAATGCTGTTGCAGTCAGCAGATGAAGGATTGCTTGAGGCGGAAGCAGAGAAAATCAAAACAAATATTTTGGAAATGGACATTCCACTGCTTCGCGTGACGGGTCCGACACCAGCGGTCATATCAAAACTAAGCGATGTATACCGCAGGGTGATCTATCTGAAGCATGAGAATGCAAAAGAATTGTACCGTGTGCGGGAAATGCTTGATGAAGCAGTGAAGAATGAAACAATCAGTAAAGAAATCAGAGTGGAATTTGATGAAAATCCGCTTTATGCATATTAGGAGGAAAATGAGATGGCACTTAGAAAAATGAGAATTATGGGCGAAGATGACTGTTTAAGAGAAGTCTGCCGTGAAGTAAAAGAAGTAACACCAAAGATCGTACAGCTGGTGGATGATATGCTGGATACCATGTATGACCAGCAGGGCGTAGGTCTTGCAGCACCACAGGTTGGTATCTTAAAAAGAATCGTTGTTATTGACGTTGGGGAAGGTCCAATCGTGATGATCAACCCGAAAATATTAGAAACATCCGGAAGCCAGACAGGAAGTGAAGGCTGTTTAAGTGTACCGGGTAAGAACGGTACAGTAACACGTCCAATGTATGTGAAAGCAGAATTCTATGATGAAGCGATGGAAAAATGTATCATCGAAGGCGAAGAGCTTCTTGCCAGAGCAATCTGTCACGAATTAGACCACTTAGACGGGAAACTCTACGTGGATTTGGTAGAAGGAAAACTTCGTGACAATGAACTTGACGGATACGGTGATGAGGAAGAGGAGTTAGAAGATTAATGAAAGTTATTTTTATAGGAACTCCGGACTTCTCTACAGGAGTTCTGGAGAGCATTATCGAAGCAGGGCATGAGGTAACTGCGGTTGTGACACAGCCTGACAAACCAAAGGGACGTGGACATGAAATGCAGTTTACACCGGTCAAAGAAGTTGCTTTAAAACATAATTTACCGGTCTTACAGCCAAAGAAGATTAGAGACCCGGAAGTAGTTGCACAGTTAGAACAGATTCCGGCAGACATCTGTGTAGTTGTAGCTTTTGGTCAGATTATTCCAAAGAGCATTCTGGAAATGAAAAAATACGGATGCATTAATGTTCATGCATCGTTACTTCCTGCATACCGTGGTGCTGCGCCAATTCAGTGGGCAGTTGTAGACGGATTAAAAGAAACTGGTGTTACCATCATGCAGATGGATGAAGGGCTTGACACAGGGGATATGCTGACAAAAGTCGTTGTTCCATTGGAAAAGGACGAAACAGGTGGTTCCCTGTTTGATAAATTAAGCGTTGCAGGTGCAAAGCTCTGTGTGGAAACGATGGAGCTTATCGAAAAAGGCGAAATTACTCCAGAAAAACAGGGGGAAACAACCACTGAATACGCAAAAATGATTACAAAAGATTTAGGAAAGATTGATTTTTCAAAATCTGCGGTAGAAATTGAGCGTTTGATCAGAGGATTTAATCCATGGCCAAGTGCTTATACAAAACTTGGCAATAAAACTTTAAAAATCTGGGCAGCAGATGTTTTAGAAGAGGAATACGAGGGAGCATTTGGAGAAATCATAAAAGTATCCAAAACTGAAATTCTTGTAAAATGCGGCAAAGGAACGCTTTCCCTGAAAGAAATCCAGCTGGAAGGCAAAAAACGTATGGCAGTAGATGCATTTTTACGAGGATATCAGTTAGAGAGTGGAGTACTGTTTGATTAGGAGGAAACGATATGCCATATTACGGTTTTTATGATTGGACTTATTTTTTAGTACTCATTGGTGCGGTGATTTCGATGATCGCATCTTCGAAGGTGAAAACAACTTATGCAAAATACGGAAAAGTGAGAAGCAGAAATGGAATGACTGCCACAGAGGCAGCCAGAACTATTCTGGATAATGCGGGACTTCGTCATATTCGCATTGAAAAAGTTGCTGGGGATTTGACAGACCATTACAGCCCAAAGGAACTGGTTTTACGTCTTTCTGACACAACCATCAATTCCACAAGCATTGCGGCAATTGGTGTAGCAGCTCACGAATGTGGTCATGCGATTCAGCATGCAAAGCATTATGCGCCATTAAATGTCAGAAATGCCATCGTGCCGGTAGTAAATTTAGGAAGTAAGCTTTCCTGGCCAATGATCTTAGTGGGATTGTTACTGGGAATTACAGGATTTTTAGATCTGGGTATCATTCTGTTTTCATTCAGTTTGATTTTCCAGCTGATCACACTGCCAGTAGAGTTTAACGCATCTTCCCGAGCATTGCAGATTTTAGACCAGTCCGATATGCTTTATGATGATGAACTTACAGGTGCGAAAAAAGTGCTTTCTGCTGCAGCAATGACTTATGTAGCAGCAGCGATTGCAACACTTTTATCACTCCTTCGTCTGATCATTCTTTTTGGAGGAAGAAGACGCGATGACTAACAGTCTGAACTTAAGAGAAATGGCACTGGAAATTCTCCTGGAAGTAGAGAAAAACGGTGCCTATCCAAATGTTTTGTTAAAACAGACTTTGGATAAATATTTATATCTGGAAAAACAGGAGAGAGCATTTTTAACACGTCTCGTAGAGGGTACAGTGGAGAGAAAGCTGACACTGGATTATTACCTGAATCAGGTGTCAAAAACTCCTGTAAATAAATGTAAGCCTGTTATCCGCTGCATTATGCGTATGGCGGTGTATCAGATTTTTTATATGGATGCCGTGCCGGATAGTGCAGCCTGCAATGAAGCGGTGAAACTGGCGCAGAAAAAGGGCTTCCAGAATTTAAAAGGTTTTGTCAATGGTGTGCTTCGCAATCTTTCCCGCCAGAAAGATGCGATTTTGTTGCCGGATGAAAAAAAGGAGCCTGTCAAAGCACTTTCTGTACGGTATTCTGTGCCGGAATGGCTGGTAGAGAAGGCTGCGAAAGATTATGGAATGGAAGCAGCGAAAAATATGTTTGCCTCTCTTTATGAAAATGTGGGAGCAACGACGATTCGTGTGAATAACAGTAAGATTTCTACAGAAGAATGTGCAAAACTTCTTGAAAAAGAAGGTGTTCATGTGGAAAAAGCTGCTTACGTGGAAAATGCACTGGAAATTTCAGGTTATGATTCGCTGAGATTGCTGGAAAGCTTTGAAAATGGATATTTTCAGGTGCAGGATGTCAGCTCCATGCTGGTAGGACTTGCGGCAGATCCAAAAGCAGGCGATCAGGTCATTGATGTATGTGCAGCTCCGGGCGGCAAAAGCATTCATGTGGCAGATCTCTTAAATGGAACCGGTCATGTGGAAGCAAGAGACCTGACAGACTATAAGGTAAGTCTGATCGAAGAAAATATTGAAAGATGTGGTTTTTTAAATATCACAGCCAAAAGAGCAGATGCGCTTGTTTTAGATGAAGCCGCAAAAGAGTCTGTGGACATTGTGATCGCAGATTTGCCATGCTCCGGACTTGGGGTATTGAAGAAAAAGAGCGATATTAAATATCGCATGAGCCAGCCACAGATTGAAGAACTGGCAGATTTACAGAAAGCAATTTTGAAAAATGCAGTCACCTATGTAAAGTCCGGTGGAACATTGATCTATAGTACCTGTACGGTGGCAAAAGAAGAAAATGATCTTCAGGTAGACTGGATTTTAGAAAATTTACCATTGCAGCTTGTTTCTTTAAAGGGCTGTGTGAGTGAGGAGTTATTAAAAAATACGGAAAGGGAGGGCTGCTTACAGCTGCTTCCGGGCAGGGAAAAGACGGATGGATTTTTCCTTGCGAAATTTAGAAAAGTATAAAGTATGAAAAAAGATCTTAAATCATTCAATTTAGAACAATTAACAGAGGAACTGCTAAGTATTGGAGAAAAGAAATTCCGTGCAAAGCAGATTTATTCCTGGATTCATGAAAAGCTTGTGGATTCCTTTGATGAAATGACAAATTTATCGAAGGATCTGCGGGAAAAGTTAAAGGAAAACTATACGCTGAACAGTATGGAGGCTGTTGCGGTTCAAACATCAAAAATTGATGGAACACAGAAATACTTATTCCGTCTTCATGATGGTCATGTGGTGGAAAGTGTATTGATGAAATATCATCATGGAAATTCCGTGTGTATTTCTTCGCAGGTGGGATGTCTGATGGGCTGCCGTTTCTGTGCATCTACCATTGGCGGTAAAGTGAGAGACTTAAGCGCTTCTGAGATGCTTGGACAGATTTATAAGATTCAGAAATTATCCGAAGAGCGTGTTCATAATGTGGTTGTAATGGGAACCGGGGAACCATTGGATAATTATGATAATTTAGTTCAGTTCATTAAGATGCTGACAGATGAAAACGGGTTAAATATCAGCCAGAGAAACCTGACAGTTTCGACTTGTGGGATTGTACCAAAGATCCGCCAGCTTGCAGATGAAAAATTCCAAATGACACTGGCTTTATCGCTTCATGCAACCACGCAGGAAAAAAGAAAGCAGCTGATGCCGATTGCCAACAAATATGATTTAAAGGAAGTTCTGGATGCCTGTCATTATTATTATGAGCAGACGGGCAGACGCATTACTTTTGAATACAGTCTGGTTGGAGGCGTCAATGATACAAAACAGGATGCAGAAGAACTGACAAGGCTGATTGGGAAATTCCCATGCCATGTCAATCTCATTCCTGTGAATCCGATCAAAGAGCGTGATTTTGTGCAGCCAAACAAGCAGGAATGCCAGGCATTTCGAAATAAACTTGAAAAAAATGGAATTAATGTTACTATAAGAAGAGAAATGGGCCGTGACATCGATGGTGCCTGCGGTCAGCTTCGAAAAAGTTACTTAGATCAGGAGAAAGGAGAGCTTGAATGTTAAGTTCATATGCCATGACTGATGTGGGCAGAATGAGAATGATGAACCAGGACTATGTATTTTCCTGTCTGGAGCCGGTTGGAAATCTGCCAAATCTCTTCATCGTTGCAGATGGAATGGGTGGTCATCAGGCGGGAGACTTTGCCTCCTCTTATAGTGTGAAAAAGTTTCTGGAATCAGTTTCTTTGAGCCTCCAGAAAAATCCACATAAAATATTTGCAGATGCAATCAGGTATGCCAACAGAGAACTGATTGAAAAATCAAAGGAAAATCCGGAATTAAAAGGGATGGGTACCACGATCGTAGCGCTTACCATCGTTGGAGAAAAAGCCTATGTTGCCAATGTAGGTGACAGCAGGCTGTATCTGATGGAAGATACATTGACCCAGATTACCGTAGATCATTCTCTTGTTCAGGAAATGATTAAAATTGGAGAGCTGACAAAAGAAAGTGCAAGGCTCCATCCGGATAAGAATATCATTACAAGAGCAGTTGGAGCAGGACGCGACATCAATGCGGATTATTTTGAATTTTCAATTACGAAAGACAGTATCCTGCTTATGTGTTCCGATGGTCTTAGCAATATGGTCGAAGATGAACAGATTGCAGTTCTTTTAAAAAGTGCAAAGACTCCGGAAAAAATCGGAAAGAAATTAATAGAGACAGCAAATCGCAATGGTGGAAAAGACAACATTGCAGTAATCGTGATAAAATCAAATTCAGGTGAGGTATAGAAATGATTAAAACAGGAATGCTTATCGGAGACAGATACGAGATTCTGAATAAAATCGGTTCTGGCGGCATGTCTGTAGTCTTTAAGGGAAGAGACCAGAAGTTAAACCGTTTTGTAGCAGTCAAAGTATTAAAATCCGAATACCGTGATGACAAAAATTTTGTTCGTAAATTCAGAGAAGAAGCACAGGCAGCGGCATGCCTTGCACATCCAAATATCGTAAATGTATATGATGTTGGAGAAGAAGTGGGTGATCATTACATTGTAATGGAGCTTGTAGAAGGTATCACTCTGAAAAATTATATTGAAAGAAAAGGGAAACTGACAATCAAGGAAGCGACCAGCATTGGAATTCAGGTTTCCATGGGCTTGGAAGTTGCCCATAACAACGAGATTGTCCACAGAGATATCAAACCACAGAATATTATGATCTCCAAGGACGGAAAAGTAAAAGTCATGGACTTTGGAATCGCAAAGGCTGCAACTTCTGAAACAATTGCATCCAATGCAATGGGTTCTGTACATTATACATCTCCGGAACAGGCAAGGGGCGGATACAGTGATGCGAAGAGTGACATTTATTCTCTCGGTATTGTAATGTATGAAATGGTAACAGGACGTGTACCATTTGATGGAGAAACAACCGTTGCAGTTGCAGTGAAACATTTACAGGAAGAAATGCCTTCACCAAAGACATTCTGTCCTGAACTTCCAGTCAGCCTGGAAAAGATTATTTACAAATGTACAGAAAAGATTGCTGCAAGACGTTATGCAAATATGGCAGAGCTGATTGCAGATTTAAAACAGTCTCTTCAGACACCGGACGTTGATTTTATCAAGTCTGTCAATGTGGATGAAGCAGCAAAAACAGTCATGATCACAAAAGCAGATCTTTCTCAGATTAAAAAAGAAACTGGTCGTATTCAGCTTCCGGAAGAAGAGGATGAAGACGAGTATGATGATGATTATGAAGACGAGTATGAAGACGATGATTATGACGACGACTACGATGATGACGATGACTACGATGAAGATGATGACGACGACTACGATGATGACGAAATGGACTCCCGTATGGAAAAAATCATGACAATCGGTGGTATCGTAGCGGCAATTATTATCCTGATTATCATTATCATGCTTGCAGGTAAGATTTTAGGCTTTGGCTTATTCTCAGGTAAATCAGAGAAATCTGGCGAAGAACAGCAGACAGAGGAACAGGTGGAAGATACTGTGAAAATGATCAATGTTCTTGGCATGACCTATGATGAAGCAAAAGCCAAGTTAAATGAAATGGGCATTGGGATCAGATCAGCAGGCAGTGAAGAGTCTGACGACTACGAAGAAGGTCAGATCATGAAGCAGAGCGTTGAAGCTGATACAGTGATTGAAAAGGGAACCACTGTGGAAGTTACCATTGCTTTGGAAGAAGTCGTAATGATTCAGATTCCGGATGTAAAAGGACAGACAAAAGAGGATGCGAAATACCGTCTGGAACAGGAAGGCTTCCTGGTGGATTTTGCAGAAAGCTATCATGATTCGATTGGTGCGGGAAAAGTCATTAAAACATCTCCAGATGTAGGCACAGAGCAGGCGAAAGGAACAACAGTTTACCTTACGATCAGTAAAGGAAAAGAAACAAAATATACAACAGTTCCGGAAGTAAAAAATACAACAAGACAGAATGCTGAAGTGGCACTGAAAAATGCAGGACTTTCTGCAGGAAATATCACAGAAGCATTCAGCGATACTGTAGCATCAGGCAATGTAATCAGCCAGAGCGTTGCAGGTGGAACCTCTGTTGAAGAAGGCGTGACAGTCGACCTTGTAATCAGCAAAGGACCTGAAAAAGTAACGATGCCGAATCTCTGGATGAATCCAAAGGACAGAGCGATCGAAAAACTTCATGCGCTGGGACTGAGTGTTGAGGTATATGAAGAATACAGGG
>CAZYUZ010000046.1:0-11999 GCA_964650775.1 uncultured Lachnoclostridium sp.
TTACAGAAGGGTGTAGTTGTAGAATAACTACAGGTAATTTGATTATGAGCATGACATATGATTTTCTAAAAGAATGTGGCGTGTTCTATGTTTTGACATTGAATGGTGATTTTCCGGCGGGAAGACCATTTGGTGCGGTAATGGAGCACGAAGGAGACTTGTATATTTCTACGGGAAATATGAAAGATGTGTACAAGCAGTTGAAAGTGAATCCAAATATGCAGATCATCGCGCAGAAGCCGGGAAGCAGAAGCTGGCTTCGAATTGATGGAGTGGCAGAGGAATGCATGGATATGGATATTAAAGCGAAAATGCTGGAAGAATGTCCTTCAATCAAGAGACATTTTCCGGATGTAACGGCAATGCATTATGTAGTATTTAAGGTTCGTATTTTAGAATGTAAATGGTCATAAAAATATTGTTTTTAAATAGAATTGGCGTACCTTTTGGTACGCCAATTTTGTGTATATAATATAGGAGAAGAATTACAAGGTAACACCCTGCTTGAAAATAGCAAAATCATGGAAACCAGCTTTTTCGCTGCAGACCTTTTCTCCGGATGCAACGGATACTACGTAGTCGAAAAATTCTTTTTCAACAACCTTCATTGGTTTGTCTTCCACCAGAACCCCTGCATTAAAGTCAATCCAGTTGGATTTTTTAGAAGCCAGTGCAGAGTTTGTAGAAATCTTCATGGTTGGTACCGGGCAGGCAAATGGCGTGCCACGACCAGTTGTGAAGAGAACAATGTGTGCACCTGCCGCTGCAAGCGCAGTGGAAGCTACCAAATCATTACCAGGTGCACTTAAGAGGTTCAGTCCCGGTGTTTTTACAGTTTCTCCGTATGCAAGAACTCCTTTTACTAAAGTGCTTCCGGATTTCTGCGTACATCCCAGAGACTTATCTTCTAATGTAGAAATACCACCTTTTTTGTTTCCAGGAGATGGGTTTTCATAAATGGTCTGATTGTGACTCTTGAAATAATTCTTAAAGTCGTTGATTAAATCTACAGTTTTATTGAATAATTCTTCATTCGCACAGCGGTTCATAAGAATCGTTTCTGCACCGAACATTTCCGGTACTTCAGTAAGGATCGTTGTACCGCCTTTGGAAATGAGAATATCGGAGAAACGTCCAACAAGAGGATTGGCTGTAATTCCTGATAATCCATCAGAACCGCCACATTTCATACCGATGACTAGTTTGCTGACACTGATTGGTTCTCGCTCGAAAGTTGCAGCATAGTCAATCAGTTCTTTAATCGCTTCTATAGAGGCCTCGATTTCGTCTTCACATTCCTGAGAAACGATAAATTTCACACGCTTTTCGTCGTAATCGCCGATATATGGTTTTAAGATATCGATACTGCTGTTTTCGCATCCCAATCCAAGCACGAGAACACCGCCTGCGTTTGGATGGTTGATTAAATCGGCAAGGATTTTTCTGGAGTTTTCCTGGTCATCTCCCATCTGAGAGCATCCGTAAGGATGAGGATATGCAATAACTTCATCGACACTTCCTTTGACAAATGCATTTGCCTGTTTCGCAATGGCAGTTGCCACATTGTTGACACATCCAACAGTTGGAATGACCCAGATTTCGTTGCGGACACCAACTTTTCCGTCAGGGCGGTTATAGCCTATAAATGTTACATCTTCGGTTGCAACTTCTTCCACAGGAGTTGGTTCATAAGTATATTCTAATAAATCACCCAAACCGGTTTTTAAGTTATGTACGTGAATCCAGTCACCGCATTTCACCGCTTCTTTTGTAAATCCAATGCGATAACCATATTTAATCACTTCACTGCCTTCGCTGATATCGGCAATTGCCATTTTGTGACCCGCTGGAATTTCCATATTGGCGATTACAGTCGACCCGTTTTCTAAAGAAATCTCAGTTCCTTCAGGAATTGTATTTAATGCAACGATGACATTATCGTTATCATTGATCTTTATAAAGTTTTGCATAATGCTGCCCTCATACCATTTGCTTTGATGTCGTCAAGGTGTGCCGCGATTGTGTCTGTAAGACCTTCAATTTCATTTAAGTCCTGACCAAAGAAATCCTCTCTGCCAAGGAATGCTTTTGCGAATTCAGCAGATTCTTTTCCGGAATTGTCGCGGAAGAATTCAAGCACTGCCATATCGTCCATCACATTGTATTCCTGATCGCCTCTGTGACCGATTAACGCTTTATCTCTGATTTCAGAGCCTGTGTAAAATGCCATTAATGCAGCAAGAGAGAATGTTAAGCGCGCTGGTAATTTGCCTTCTTTTTCAATGTATCCTAAGAAGCTTGGCATACATCTTGCTCTCCATTTGGAAACAGAGTTTAAGGAAATTGCAAGGAGTGCATGATCTACGTATGGGTTGTTGAAACGAGCAACAACTGCGTCTGCGAATTCTTCTAAGTCTGCCTTTGGAAGAGATAGGGTTGGGATTACTTCCTGGTGGAGTGTTCCCATCATAAAGTTACGAACGTCATCATCGTTCATGGATTCTCTTACAATATCATTTCCCATAAGGTAAGAAGCTAATACGAAGGATGTATGAGCGCCGTTTAAGATACGAACCTTACGCTGTTTATAAGGTTTCTGGTTATCTGTGTAGATAACTGGAAGACCTGCTTCCGGAAGAGGAAGTTCGCCGCTGATATCTTTTGCACTTTCAATGACCCAGAGGGCAAATGGTTCGCCTGTTACCATAATGCGGTCGATATAGCCTAATTTTTCCCATTCTGCTTCTTCGTTTGCTTTTGGATAACCTGTAATGATACGGTCTACCAATGTAGAAGTAAATACACAAGCTTCTTCTACCCAATTTTTAAATTCTTCACCAAGTCCCCAGAGGTCGATGAGCTTTAATACACATTTGTGTAACATGATACCGTTGTCGTCGATTAATTCTACTGGAAGCATTACAAGACCTTTGTCTTTGTCCCCTTTAAATGTTTCAAATCTGTGATATAAAAATTTTGTCAGTTTGCCAGGAAATGTTTTTGGAGGATTCAGTTCAAATTTGTCGGAGTCATCAAAAACGATGCCGGCTTCGGTTGTATTGGAAACTACGAAGCGCAGAGTATCAATTTCTGCAAGTCCCATATATTTTTCGTATTCTGTGTAGGAGTCTACAGCGTCTGCAACGCTGGTGATTTTTCTGTTTAAGATTTTTGCTTCGCCGTCCACACGCCCTCTTAAAGAAACGGTGTACTGACAGTCCTGTTTGTGGAAATTGTCGAGGCTGCCAAATTCGATTGGTTTGATGAGTACAATGCTGCCGTCGAATTTTCCCTGTTCATTTGCAATGTCAATCATATAGTCAACGAATCCGCGAAGGAAGTTTCCTTCGCCAAATTGTACGACCTTTACTGGTCTGTCCACCGGGTTTGTCATGTTCTTGTTTAATACTTCCATGGTTCCTCCATCCCTGCCCTTCGGGCGAATAATATTCTTATTAAAAATGCTTTGAAACACTTGAAAAAACAAAATGTAAGTGCTTACAAAAATATAGTACTTCATGGATTTTGATTCGTCAATACGAAAATTAAAAATAGAAGATAGTTCTATATTTATATAAAAATACTGCTTGCATTGGGTATTGCAGTTCGTTATAATCGGAGTATAAAGGGGTGTAAGTGGTTACAAAAAACTTACATTTTCAAGAAATGAGGAATCCTATGAACATCTATGATATTTCCGAGAAAGCAGGGGTTTCCATTGCGACGGTATCCCGTGTTTTGAATGGCAATGCAAATGTCAGCGAGAAGACACGAAAAAAAGTTTTGGATGTCATGGAAAAGTATGGTTATACACCAAATGCATTTGCAAGAGGTCTTGGTTTGAATACCATGAAGACCATTGGTCTTTTGTGTACAGACTCGTCAGACCTTTATCAGGCGAAAGCAATCTGCTATATTGAAAAATTGTTACATGGGGAAGGCTATGACAGTATTCTTTGCTGCAGTGGTTTTGAGCTGGAAAATAAAAAGAAATGTTTAAACCTTCTTCTAAATAAAAAGGTGGATGCGCTGATTCTGATTGGCTCCAGTTTTGTATATGACAGCGAGGAAGAAAATCAGTACATTGTGGATGCGGGCAGTCAGGTGCCGGTAATGCTGTTGAATGCAGCACTGGATGCACCGAATGTTTATGGCGTTCTGACTGATGATTACAGTTCCATGTATGAAGCAACTGCGAAACTTGTGAAAGAAGGAATTCAAAATATTCTGTATTTTTATAATTCCAATTCTTACAGTGGTAAGAAAAAACGAGCGGGATATTTAAGTGCGATAGAAGCGTTGGGGCTTAAGAAAGACGAAAGACTGCTGCAGTTTTACGGACAAAATCATGAGGATATTCCGGGTATGGCAGAGCATTTGCTGAAGTTAAAGGAATCTGGAGTTGTTTTTGAAGGAATCATTACTTCGGATGATGAACTGGCGCTGGGAGCGGTAAAATTTGCCAAGCAGGCAGGACTGAAAATTCCGGAAGAATTATCCATTATCGGATACAACAACTCTATGCTGGCAACCTGCAGTGATCCCGAGATTTCATCTATTGATATCAGACTTGAAAAGTTATGTCAGCACTTAACAGGAAGTCTGATGCATGCGCTGGAAGGAGAGGAACTTCCGAAACAGGCGGTATTTTCCGGTGAACTGATTGAAAGAGAAACAACACGTTAACATGAACCAATCCCAGGTATGGGTTTGCGATATTGAAAAAAGAAAGGGACTATACGATGGTAGTAAAAGGCACATATTTTCAGAACGACAAAGATCATCCATTGGTATATGGAGATATTAATTTAATCAATCCACCAAGAAGAAGACTTCGTGGGGAAGAAGAAAAAGAAGGCATTTTAGCAGAAAGCGTTATCGTTGGTTTTTGTGGAACAGACCATGAACTGATGCGTATGGGAAGCGAAGGACTCCTGGATAAAAAATTCCCGGAAGGACAGAAACGTCTCATTAACGGACATGAAGGCGTAGTATGGGTACCATCCCAGAATCGATTTGCAATCGTTTTAATCCGCGGTGGCAATGCATGGGATCCTACAAGATATACAGAAGAAGAAAGCTATTTTGAATATGGCTGTGATGGTGCAGACGGACTTTTCTCTGACCACAACTACTACAATCCGGATATGCTTTTACCAATTCCTGATGAATATGTAAAAGACGGAAAAATCGCATTATCCTTTGCAAAGAAAATGGTATTCCCGGATCCATTTGGCTGCATGGTATTCCAGTTAGAACGAATGGAAGATATGGGCAGCGCGCACAACTTCCGCGTAGAAATGGCAAAACATAAATGTTCTGAAGAAGAAGCAAGAAAATTAGCAAAAGAACATGTTTTTGACAGAACTGTGATTTTCGGACTTGGTACAACAGGCATGTTCATCGGTGATCTCATTCGCCAGAAATATCCGGAAGCAAAGATTGTGTTTGTTGCAAGAAGTGAAAAGGACAGCCCAAAGATTTCTTTTGCATTAGAACAGGCAAAAGCTGACTATGTGCAGAGTAAATATGATACCAATGAAGAACTGGCTGAAGCAATTAAGGAAGAGCTTGGCGGTACAGCAACATTGTTTATTGGAACAAGCGGAACAAATGTAGAGCATGACATTGCATTCAAATGTGGTGTTCTTGGATGTAATGGTGTATACAACAGTTTCTCTTTAGGACCAGTGGTTTCTTTCGATACAATGCCATTTGGTTTCAAGAATCACCTGATTATTTCTTCCATTAACTTCCGTCAGGCACATATGGAAAAGGCAATCGAAATTCTTGGCAAGAGCAGATATAACGAAATCGTTGAACTCATTGATAAAGAAGAATTTATCAAAGACCCAATCGATGCATATGAAAACAAAATTTTCTGCAAGGGCGCACCAATGAAAACAGCCGTTGTATGGAATGAAAAATATGTTGATTTTGAAAGATAAGAGGGAGGAATATAGAGAATGAAAACCGTTTTAATTAACCAGCCGGGCGAAATTAAAGTAACTGACACTCCGATGCCAGAAGTAAAAGAAGGGGAAGCGTTATTAAAAATCAGATACTGTGGTATCTGTGGTGCTGACGTAGCGAGCTATACAGGCAACCAGCCATTCACAACCTATCCAAGAATCCCGGGACACGAATTCTCAGCGGAAATCGTAACAGTACCGGAAAATAAACTTGGATTAAAACCAGGCGATATCGTAACAGCCAATCCATATTTTAACTGTGGACACTGCTATTCCTGCGAAAGAGGTTTCGTAAACTGCTGTACAGATAACCAGACCATGGGTGTTCAGAGAGATGGAAGCTTCTGTGAATATGTTGCAATGCCAATCGAAAGAATCATTCCGGGTATGGGTCTTGATGCAAAAACACTTGCACTCATTGAACCATTCTCTATCAGCTGGCATGCATTATCCAGAGCAAAAGTTGAACCAACTGATAAAGTATTGGTAGTTGGCGCAGGTCCAATCGGATTATTTGCACTCATCAGTGCAAAACTTCGCGGAGCACAGGTTTATGTATCTGATATGATGCAGGGACGTCTGGATGCAGCATTAGAATATGGCGCAGATGGCGTGATCAATGTGTCTGAAAAGAATCTGATGGATGCGGTAGAAGAAATCACAGGCGGTAAAGGTTTTGATGTTTGTGTAGAGGCATGCGGACTTTCTCAGACATTCTTAAACTGTATTGATGCAGCAGCATTTGCAGGAAATATTATCCTCATTGGAAATGGTAAGAAAGATACTACATTCCTTCATTCTATTCTTCTTAAGAAAGAATTGAATGTACATGGAAGCCGTAACGCATATACAAAAGACTTTAAGGCGCTGATTCAGCAGGTAGCAGCAGGTAAAGTTGATGTTATGAAGATGGTAAGTGCGGTTTATCCAATGGAAGAGGCTGATAAAGCATTTGAGGCACTTGTACATAATGATGGATCACTGAAGAAAGTACTTGTTGAGATTTCTAAATAAGGAGAATCTTTATGATTATAGATGCGCACTTACACCTTTGGGAGAAGCAGCATGGCATGGTAAACGGTAAGCCGGTCTATGACATTGGCGGCGGTAAAAGTGATTTTGGCGGCATCGTAAAGCAGATGATGCCGGCTTACATGACCGATGGTGTGAATTCTGTAGAGCGTTTGATTGCCAATATGGATTTTGCACAGGTAAATGCAGCGGTAGTTGTGCAGGAATATATTGATGGCAATCAGGATGAGTATTTACTGAAATGCAAGGAAAAATATCCGGAAAGAATCAAAGTCTGCAGTTTATATGAAGAACATGACAACTATCGTCTGGATGGGTTTGACGGCATTAAAATCTGTGGCGGCAGACTGACAAAAGTGAAGCTGGAAGAATTGAGTCCTCTTTTCCATAAGGCAGAAGAAAAAGGCATGTTTGTAGCAATCGATCTGGCAGATGGTGATGCGCAGGTTCCGGCTATGAAACAGCTCATTAAAGAATGCCCGAATCTTCGCATTGCCATTGGACATTTTGGTATGGTGACGGTGGAAGGCTGGCAGAAGCAGATCGAGCTTGCATGCAATCCAAATGTTTATGTGGAAAGCGGAGGCATTACATGGCTGTTTAATTCCGAGTTCTATCCATATCCTTCGGCAGTGGATGCAATCTTAGAAGCAAGAGATATTTGTGGGATCGAGAAACTGATGTGGGGAAGTGACTATCCACGAACCATGACAGCGATCACTTATCGCATGTCACAGGATTTTATCATCAAGTCAGATAAAATGACGGTAGAGGAAAAAGAAAAATTCCTTGGTCTTAATGCAGCGAAGTTTTATGGCTTTGAAGTAAAAGAGAATCTGCCATATATCAGTCACATGGCAGAATAGTAAATAAAATATTGATTTACATAATAGCGGATGTTATACTTGAAATACGATTTCGAGATAGCATCTGCTATTTTCATGATTTCAAAGTTTCAAGGCATATCACCAATTTTCAGCAACAGGGAGCAAATAATACGAAGGAAGGAACTGGTGCTTAGGATTGTGTTCTGAAATTTTATATAGGATATACTATGGAAGCTAAGATTTGGCAAATTCGATATAAAACTATCGAGAAAATCATAAAAAAATTCCAATTTACTAATTATTTCATATAGACTTTTTGGTAAAAAAGCTATAGAATTTAATCAAATGCGTTAAGAGAGAGGGACTGGAAATGGGATACAAAAAGAGCGTTTATAAATCATTTGCTATGATTTCGCAGGTGGGTATCGCCATGCTGGTTCCTATTTTATTGTGTTGTATGCTGGGGCTTTTTTTAGAAGAGCAGTTTTCCATTCCGGCATTCATTCCATTATTTTTCATAGGAGCATTGGCTGGGATGAGAAATGTCTATGTGATGCTCTCTGCGATTTATAAGGAGGATGACAAAAAGAAAAATGATCGAAAAGATGGATAGCTTAAAGCGCACAGTACTGGACTTATTAATCGGGATTGTGATTTTTGGAGTATTATTTGAAGTCCTGGGCATTCTGTTTGTAAAAGACAAAGGGGCATATACCATAGGGATTGTATGCGGGGTACTGATTGCTGCCGGAATGGCAATTCACATGGCACATAATTTAAATGATGCGCTGGACTGGGATGCAGAAAATGCTACACGCATTGCAAGAAAGGGCACTGTCCTGCGATATGGAGCGGTTACACTGATCACTATACTGCTGGCGTATTTTAAAATTGGTAATATTCTTTCCTGTTTTCTGGGGATCATGACATTGAAAACAGCGGCTTATGCACAGCCGTATGTTCATAAATTATTCAATAAAATTTTTAATATTGAGGAAGGAGGATGTGAAAATGCCATCATTGATGACGACGACGAATTTGATTTTAGCGAGTGGGCAGAGCGTGGATTTTATGATTCACGGTTTGATCGATTTTGAGTTGTTTGGCCAGACCCTTTGGATTACAACGACTCATATCAGCATGCTGCTTGTTATGGGCGTAATCATTGTGGTTGCCTGCATTATCAGGGCGAACCTGAAAGGACCGGATGAAACACCTGGAATGCTTCAAAGCTTTGCAGAAATCGGAATCGAAATGCTGCATAATATGGTCGAAGGCATTATGGGCAGCAATGCAGGAAAGTACATGAACTACATTGGTACAATTTTCCTGTTTATCCTGTTGAGCAATATTTCCGGAATCTTTGGACTGAGACCCCCTACAGCAGATTTTGGTGTTACATTGCCAATGGGGCTTATGACGTTTTGTATTGTTCAGTACAACAATATCAAAAACAACAAATTCGGGGCATTTACAGCTCTCTTCGAACCGGTGCCGTTTTTATTCCCTATTAACCTCATCGGTGAAATTGCAACTCCGTTTTCTTTGGGGCTGCGTTTATTTGGTAACATTATTTCCGGAACAGTTATTGTTGCGCTGTTCTACGGTATGGTACCAGTACTTTTCAAAATTGGGGTGCCGGCAGTATTACATGTATACTTTGACCTGTTCTCCGGCTGTATTCAGGCATATGTATTCTGTATGCTGAGTATGGTATTTATTAACGACAAATTATAAGTTTCAGGAGGTAACTATTTATGACACAGATTACAAACGAAGGTTTAATTTTAGCTTGTTCAGCAATTGGTGCAGGTCTTGCAATGATCGCAGGTTTTGGTCCTGGTGTTGGTCAGGGTTTTGCAGCTGGTATGGCAGCAAATGCAGTTGGTAAAAATCCAGGTGCAAAATCAGAAGTAACATCTACAATGCTTCTTGGACAGGCCGTAGCTGAAACAACAGGTCTTTACTCCCTCGTTATCGCACTTATCTTATTATTCGTAAGACCATTATTAGGCGGTTTATAAGATTTTTAGAATCCGCAGAGAAACGAATTGAGAGGAGGCGGTGTTTTGGAGAGGTTATTCGGACTGGATGCCCAGCTGTTATTTGAAGTCTTTCTGACCGCAATTGCGGTGTTCGTACTTTTCGTGGCATTATCCTACATTCTGTTCAACCCTGTACGTGACATGTTAAAGAAACGTCAGGAAATGGTGCAGGAAACAAGGGACACTGCAAATAAAGAAAAAGAAGACGCGCTGAAATTAAAAGCAGAATATGACGAGAAATTAAAAAAAGCAGAAACTGAAGCTGAAGAAATCTTGACGGGAGCCAGAAAACGTGCCTTGAAAAATGAAAGGGTTATTCTGGAAGAAGCGAAAGAAGAAGCGGCACGTATCATTGCAAAAGCCAATGTTGAAATCGAGCTTGAAAAGAAAAAGGCTATGGACGATTTAAAACAGGAAGTTGTTGCAATTGCAACTATGATGGCAGGCAAAATGGTCGCTGTTTCTATGGATGAGAAAACTAGGGATCAGCTGATTGAGGATACATTAAAAGAAATGGGTGATGACACATGGCAAAGCTAGTATCCAAAACATATGGAGATGCTTTGTTTGAACTTAGCTTAGAAGAAAAAAAAGTAGATTTACTTTTTGATGAAGCAAAGGCATTTCTGGAAGTCATCCAAAAGGATGATGAACTGATCAGATTCATGAAGCATCCGAAAATTGTAAAAGAAGAAAAAATGAAAACGGGGAAAAGTATTTTTGACAAAAATTTTTCCAAAGAATTTGCAGGATTTTTATTAGTCCTGGTTCAGAAAGACCGTTTTGCAGAAGTAGAAAAGATACTGGAATATTTCATTAGCCGTATCAAAGAATACAAAAAAATCGGTGTGGCATATATTTCTACAGCGGCTGCATTAAAAGATACGCAGAAGAAAAATGTAGAAAAGCGCTTGCTGGAAACAACTGCTTATGATGCGTTTGAGATGAACTATACAGTAGACGAATCATTGCTTGGAGGCATGGTCATTCGCGTAGGTGACCGCGTTGTAGATACAAGCATCAAAAATAAGCTGAAAGAGTTATCAAAGCAGCTATCCGCAATACACGTTGGTTAATGTGTATGCAGACCTAAGAAAGAAGGTGTAAGTTTCTATGAATTTAAGACCGGAAGAAATCAGTTCCGTAATTAAAGAACAGATAAAACAGTACGCCGGACAAATGGAAGTATCAGATGTTGGTACCGTTATTCAGGTAGCGGACGGTATTGCGCGTGTACATGGGCTTGAAAAAGCGATGCAGGGTGAACTTTTAGAGTTCCCTGGTGAAGTATACGGCATGGTGCTTAACTTGGAAGAAGACAATGTTGGTGCCGTTTTGTTAGGTGATCAGAAAAATATTAATGAGGGTGATACAGTAAAGACTACAGGACGAGTGGTAGAAGTTCCTGTAGGTGATTGTATGTTAGGACGTGTAGTAAACGCTCTTGGACAGCCAATCGATGGAAAAGGACCAATTCATAGCGATAAATTCCGTCCAATCGAACGTGTAGCTCCAGGTGTTATTACACGTAAATCCGTAGATACTCCGCTTCAGACTGGTATCAAGGCCATTGACTCCATGATTCCAATCGGAAGAGGGCAGCGAGAATTAATTATCGGTGACAGACAGACCGGTAAGACAGCCATTGCCATTGATACAATTATCAACCAGAAAGGCAAAGGCGTAAAATGTATTTATGTTGCAATCGGACAGAAAGCTTCGACTGTAGCAACCATCGTTAAAACATTAGAAGAACATGGTGCATTTGCATATACAACTGTTGTGGCATCTACAGCAAGTGAATTAGCACCATTACAGTATATTGCTCCATACGCAGGATGTGCAATTGGTGAAGAATGGATGGAAAACGGAGATGACGTTTTAGTTGTTTATGATGATTTATCAAAACACGCGACAGCATACCGTACACTTTCCTTGCTTTTAAAACGTCCACCAGGACGTGAAGCTTACCCTGGAGATGTATTCTATCTGCATTCCAGATTGTTAGAGCGTGCAGCAAAATTAAGTGATGAACTTGGCGGCGGTTCTTTAACTGCGCTTCCTATCATTGAAACACAGGCTGGTGACGTTTCTGCATATATCCCGACAAACGTAATTTCTAT
>CAZYUZ010000047.1:0-11859 GCA_964650775.1 uncultured Lachnoclostridium sp.
TTTGGAGAAAGTCAGGAAATGGTAGTCTTTATCACAGAACTGACAGTCAATTTCTACGGAGCGAAGTTCTTATCGGAAAATGAATGTGGAAGATTCTACAAATACAACAAAGGTCTGCTGGCAAATGAAAGAAGAGCCGGCATCTTAAGTGGTATTGAAGAAGTGGAAATGCTGATGAATGGCAATTAGAACGATAAGAGGGTGAGCGTTAGCTCACCCTCTTAGTCTTCACAATCAACAAGTACCAATAAGTCACCAATATCGCAGTTAAAATAGTCGCACAATTTTACAACCAAATTTGCATCAATTCTTTGAAATTCATCTCTGCAATATCTGTTAAAGTTTGGACGAGGAATATCCAGTTCCTTACAAATTTTGTTTTTACTGATTCCCCGTTCGCCAAGTAATTCCTCGATTCTCATATGTATGCGTTTCATTTAAGAAATCCCCCGTTTCCTGGAAATATTATAAATAATAATCCTCTGAAACATAATTTGCTGTTTAACAACTTATTGTTTAGTAAATTAAAATATAGCAACTTACTGTTTACTAAGGGGTATTGTATAGGATATGATTAAGTTGTAGGAGGGGAGAAGTCAATGGCAAGAAAATGGAAGATAATTTGTGTTATTTGTATAATTGTATGTGTCATTTTTAGCAATTTGCCACAAAAGCCTAGATTAATCAGTAGTATTACCAGTTTTGACACTACCTATTTAACAATTTTAATTGACAAACGAGAAACTGAAAATATAAAAAAACTGGAAGAAAAAATTATAAAAATGTGCAGAGAAGATTTGTTTGACAATATGAAATTGCAGACGGAAGAGAAGCCATTGGCAAAGCGACTGCATATTTCAGTATATACCAGTAAAACAAATTTGGAAAAAGGTACGCCTTTTCTGATCATAAAAAATGACGCGGGGAATTAAATCCTCGCGTCATTTGACGTTTCGCTTATTCTTCTATATCCAAAATGCCGTCACGGTCAAAATCGCTGTAATCCATGCTGTAAAATTCTTTTCCAACGATATTACGTCTGTCGCGGCTTTCTTCTACCATTTTAGAAAGCATTTTACGTACTTCCAAAGGTTTTGCGATATTTTCTAAAATGATTTCACCGCTTGCGTCGGCTTTGGTTCTTAAGATGACGTTGCCTGTACCAAAGATTTTTCCTGCAAGTGTCTGATGAAATGTGATGTCGATGATACGGTAGAGCAGTGTTTCATCTAATGTTGTATTTAAAAGCCCTTTTTGGATCATCAGACGATCATCTTCAATATAGTAGCTTGTGAAGCTGATTGGAAACCAGAGATGATGTTTTCTGTCTTTCCAAAGAATGTTTGTGCTTTCAGCTGCCATAGAGTCCCCTCCTTATTTTTACATTTGAATTATTTGCGTTTCCAGGTAGCTGGAACAAGGAGCAGAATAATTGGATAAAGCTCCAGACGTCCAATCAGCATACCAATCATTAAAACAATTTTTGAAAATGTAGAGTAAATACCAAAGTTACTCATTGGACCAACACCGGCAAGACCAGGACCGATGTTATTAAAGGTCGCAGCAACTGCAGTAAAATTGGTTGTAAAATCAAAATTATCAACACTGATCAATAAAATCGAAAGCAAGAAAATCGTCCAGTAAAGCATCAGGTAAACCTGAGCGGTACGCAGGGTTTCCGGTTTTACTACATGACCATCCAGTCGGATTTTTTTGATTTCTCGCGGATGAATCATTTGCGAGAGTTCTACTTTGATACTTTTTAATAAGATAAGCATTCGTGAGATTTTAAATCCGCCGGCAGTACTGCCTGCACAGGCACCAACGATCATTAAAAGTATCAGTATTGTTTTTGAGAATTCCGGCCAGAGATTAAAGTCTGTACTGGAATAACCCGTGGTTGTAATGATAGAGCCGACCTGGAAAAATGCATGTTTTAAAGATTCACCAAATCCATTATAGAAAGGCATAATGTTTAATGTGATCAAAAGACCTGCACCTAAAATGATTCCCAAATACCAGCGTACCTCTTCCAGGTGAAAAGCATCTTTAAGTTTCTTTGAGATGATCAGAAAGTAGAAGCTGTAATTGATTCCGCTAATGATCATGAAGAAAGTAATGATATTCTGCTGGAGAGATGTATAGCTTCCCAAACTGTCATTTTTGATACCGAAACCACCTGTTCCCACAGTACCAAAAGTTAATGTCAATGTGTCAAATAAAGGCATCTTTGCCAGCAGCAATACAACGATCTGAATGACTGTAATGACAATATAGATGCGGTAAAGAAGCTTTGCAGTATCTTTTACCTTCGGAACAAATTTATCAACAGAAGGTCCCGGAGATTCTGCCTTCATCAGTTGCATTGTAGACCCGCCAATCATTGGAAGGAGTGAGAGAATAAATACGAAAACTCCCATACCGCCAACCCAGTGGGTAAAGCTTCGCCACATCAGGCTGGCATGACTGAGTGCTTCTACATCAGGTAGGATACTGGCTCCAGTGGTTGTAAAACCTGAAATTGTCTCAAACAGCGCATCTATATAAAAAGGAATATCGCCGGAAATCGTAAGTGGCAATGCACCGAAAAGACTGAGAACAATCCACCCCAGCGCAACGGTGATAGAGCCATCTCTCGTATAAAGCTGTCTTGTTTTTACACTTTTGCAGCTTAGAAGCGTACCGAGTAAAAAGGTAACTAATGAAACGCAAAGGAATGCGACAGCCTCTTTTTCGCCGTAAATAAATCCGGTTGCTGTTGGAAGAAGCATAAAAAGAGATTCATATCTAAGCAGATGTCCAAGAATAAAGATAATCATCGAGTAATTCATACTTCTCTATCCTCCAGGATATCTTCAATATCAGATAAACGATAACCAGAGAGAACAACCATCACGGTGTCTCCCACTTTGATCATATCCTGCCCACCTGGGAAGATGACTTTACCGTTGCGGTAAATACTTCCAATCAGTGTATTCTTTCGGATCTTTAACTGCTGAAGAGGAATGTCTGTGATTCTTGATTTATCTGTGATATTAAATTCTAAAGCTTCGGCTTTGCCGTTTGCCAGTTTATATAAGGTTTCTACATTATTATCATCCTGGGCTGCGCTTGAAGAGCGGACATATTTTACAATGTAATCTGCAGTAGTTACGCGAGGATAAACAATGCTTCCTAAATCCAGTTTGTCAATGACATTCTGGAAACTGATACGGTTAACTTTTGTAACCGTTTTTGCTTTGGAGTTTGCATTGACATGAAGGGCAAGAAGAATATTTTCTTCATCCAGACCTGTCAGACAGGCAAAACCGTCAGCTGTCTGATATTCTTCCTGTTCAAGAACAGATTGGTCAGTTGCATCTCCTAAAATAATGGTTGCATCCGGCAGTTCTTCACTTAAGAAATTCGCACGGGATGGATTCTGTTCGATGATGGTAACATCGATACCGGAGAAAATCAGAGACTTTGCAAGGTAGTAAGAAATCTTTCCGCCACCTGCCAGGATTGCGTTTTTCACCGGAGTTTTCATAATGCCTGCATTTTTAAAGAATGTCATAGCATTTTTACGGCTGGAAGCAATTGCGATGATGTCCCCTTCCTGGAATTCAAAATGACCATTTGGAATGATAACCTCGTCTCCACGGATAACCTGACAGACGAGAACATTCACCTTTACTTTTTGCTGGAGATTCATCAGCTTAATGCCAATCAGCGGAGAATCTTTGGTAAGTTTGCAGTGGAGCAGTTCTACAAGACCGCGCGCAAAAGTATCTACGCGGATTGCAGAAGGGAACTGGAATATTTTTGCGATTTCTCTTGCGGCTGTCAGTTCCGGATTGATGATCATTGAAAGTCCGAATTCTTCTTTTAAGAAGTCGATTTCTGAGTTGTAGATCGGGTTACGCACGCGGGCAATTGTCTGGCAGTTTCCAGTCTTTTTTGCAATGACACAGCAAAGCAGATTTTCTTCATCAGAGCCTGTTACTGCGATCACAAGGTCTGCAGTTGCAACGCCTGCATCCTGCAAAGTCTGATAGCTGACACCGTTTCCGATGACACCCATGGCGTCTAAATTATCTGTAATGTATTGAACTTTTTCAGCATTTTTGTCAACAACAATAATATTATGCTCTTCATTGCTAAGCTGCTCAACGAGTGTATAACCAACTTTACCACAGCCGACAATAATGATATTCATAATAAATCTCCTTATTTACATGCAATTTTGGATAGAAAATCCTATTCACATCATTATACCACCAGTCATATAAAATACCAGTAAAAACTATGTAATTTTAAGTGAAATTTAATGGTTTTTTAATTGTTTCTAAAAGTACCCTATGCTAGAATATTTTTCCTGAAGAGGGTAAAAATGTTATTGAATGGAACGTGTTTTTGAGGAGTGAATAAGGTATATGAATATGAAAAAAGTGCTTCGTAATGCGGGTGCCGTCGTTTCAGTAGGTGGCGTTGGAGTATATACAGTATATAAAATGGTGTTTGGAAGAACAAAGAAGAATGATGGTCTGGAAGTGGAAATGCTGCAGGGGAAGCAGTACGAACCGTATGAACCGGTGATAAAAAGTGGCATGGAAAAGGCTGGGGAATTATCATTTCAGCGCATTTTTATTGAATCCAGAGATGGGATTACACTGGCTGGAAAATATTATCATATGAAAGATGGTGCGCCGCTCATTCTCTTTTTCCACGGATATCGCGGAAGCGCATTGCGAGATGGCAATGGAATATTGCTCTATGCACAGGAGGCAGGATATAATGCATTACTGGTAGATCAGAGATGCCATGGAAAGAGCGGAGGTAAGGCAATTACTTTTGGTATCAAAGAGCGCTATGACTGTATGGACTGGATTCGATATGTCAACAGAAGATTTGGAGACAAAACACCTATCGTACTGGCTGGGATTTCCATGGGTGCATCCACAGTGCTGATGGCAGCGGATTTAGGACTTCCGGTGAATGTCAAAGGAATCATGGCAGATTGTCCATATTCTGCACCAAAGGAAATTTTAAAAGAAGTCATGAAGCAGATGAAGTTTCCAGTCAATGTTACTTACACAGCAGTCAGACTTGGGGCAAAGATTTTTGGCAGATTTGATATAGAGGAACATTCCGCAGTAGAATCAATGAAAAATTGTTATTTACCAGTGCTTTTTATCCATGGCGATGAAGACTATTTTGTGCCATGCAAAATGAGCGAGGAATGCTTTGATGCGTGTGTTTCAGAGAATAAGAGACGCGTAGTTGTCAAAGGCGCAGCGCATGGAATGAGCTTCTGTGTGGACGGAGAATTGTATAAAAAAGAAATGGACGAATTTTTAAACAGGATTTTGGCGGAGTAAAAAAGTGCAGGCAGTAATTGCCTGCACTTTTTTAATGCTTGCTATACACAAATGTGATAGAATAAATTTTATCAAATTGATTTACGAGGGAAATCATATGTCAGAATCAAGAGTCATTCCGACCATGGGCAGAAATAACTGTGGTGGAAGATGCCGATTATTAATAGAAGAAAAAGATGGGAAAATTTTGTCTATCAAGGGAGATCCTGCTTATCCGGATAAAATGCCTTGCATTAAGGGACTCCAGTACGACAAAACATTTCTTGGAGAGGACCGTTTAAAAACACCGTTAAAACGTGTGGGAAAACGAGGCGAAGGGAAGTTTGTGCCAATTTCATGGGCAGAGGCAGTGGACCTTATTACAAAAGAATGGGTGCGCATCCGGGATACTTACGGTCCGGCATCCCGCTATGTGAATTATGGTTGGGGTGTGGAGGCAGTTTTAAATGGGACAAGTCTTGCAAAGCGGCTTCTTCGACTGGATGGAGGTCATCTGGACTATTATAATTCCTATTCTACAGCTTGTACGAATTATACAACACCGTATCTTTATGGAACACAGTACAGTGGTTCGTCTTTTGATACATTGGAAGATTCCAAATTGATTATTTTGTGGGCGCATAATCCTGCAGAAACAAAATTTGATAATTTAATGGAATGCCTGAGAAAGGCGAAAAAGAATGGGGCAGAAATTATCGTGATTGATCCGCGAAGAACACCGACGGTGAAAGCACTTGGGGCAGAATGGATTGGGATTAAGCCGACTACAGACTGCGCGCTGATGGATGCCATGAGCTACGTCATCTGGTCAGAGGATTTGTACGATCATTTCTTTGTGGAAGAGAGATGCCTTGGATTTGATAAATATTTTGCATATTTGAATGGTGAGGAGGACGGTGTTGCAAAAACTCCTGCGTGGGCGGCTAAAATTACCGGCATTTCAGAGGAATGTATCGTAAATCTTGCCAGAAGATATGTGTCTGCGAAGCCTGCGGCACTGATGCAGGGCTATGGCGGTCAGCGTCACTCAAACGGCGAGCAGTTTACGAGAGGCGGTATCGCCCTTGCATGTCTTACCGGGAATGTTGGAATTTCCGGCGGCTGGGCATCTGGTGCAGGACAATGTAATATTGTGGATATGCCATCAATTCCAGAAGTGGAAAATCCGGTGAAACAGCAGATTTCTGTATTTACATGGACAGATGCGATTTTGAAAGGTGCTGCATTTGGCAAAGCGGATGGTCTGAAAGGTGCAAAACATTTGGACTGTGGAATTAAGATGATTTTAAATCTTGCGGGAAATGTTCTGATCAATCAGCATAGTGATATTAATCGTACGAAAAAGATTTTAGAGGACGAATCTCTGTGTGAATTTATCGTATGCAGTGATGTGTTTATGACACCAAGTGCGAAATATGCAGACATTTTGCTGCCGGCAACATCACTTTTAGAGAGCGATAATATGATTACCCCTTGGAATCAAGGAAGTTTCCTTGGATTTTCCAATGCAGTTGTACCGCCTGTGGGCGAGAGTCGTTTTGAATTTGAGTGGCTTTATGAAGTGGCAGAAAAGTTAGGTGTTGCGGAAGAATTTTCTTGTGGACACAAAGATTATAGAGAATGGCTTCGTGATATTTATGAAGATTATCGAGGCGAGGATATGCCTGTCTTTGAGGAATTTAAGGAACAGGGAATTTACATTTTTAAGGATGCACCGAAAGTGATTGCTTTTGAAGCTCAGAGAAAAGGTGAGAAACCATTTGAGACACCATCAGGAAAAGTGGAGATTTATTCACCGACACTGGAGAAGATGAGAGATGAGCGTATTCCGGCAGTTCCGGGATATGTGGAAGTGAAAGAAGGTCCGGGTAAAAGCGAAAAATATCCATTGCAGCTCATTGGCTGGCATACGAAAGGCCGGGCGCATTCGGTCGGATTTAATAATGAAAAGTTAAGAGCGCGTTATCCGCAGATTTTATGGATGAATCCGGTGGATGGAGCTTTACGCGGATTAAAATCAGAAGATTTGGCGGAGATTTGGAATGACAGGGGCAGAATGCTGGCACCAGTCATGCTGACAGAGGAAATTATTCCGGGCGTTGTGGCGATTGCGGAAGGCGCATGGCATGAGGCGGATAAAGAGGGGCGCGATATTGCAGGAAGCATGAATGTGCTGACAAGCCAGGAACCGACACCGCTAGCGAAAGGAAATCCACAGCATACGAATCTGGTGGAAGTGAAGAAGGTAGAATGGTAGGAAGCTTTTTGATAAGTTGAAGCATTATGTGGCAAGTTTGGGATTCTGCGTGGGCGTGGAGTTACTAGCGTGGGCGTGGAGTTACTAGCGTGGGCGTGGAGAAATTTTTTTGTTTTTAGTGCCTAGAAGGAAGCAAGTGGAATGTTAGATTGGGCGTAGAGAAAATTTTTGCTCTTAATGCCCACAAAAAAAGCAGGAAATTGCTTATTTTTGCTTGTTTTATGCCTCTAAATGGGCATGTACAGAAAAAATGCTTTAAAATGCCCAAAAATGTCGTGAATTTTTTGTAAAATTAAAGAAAATTGGGTGAGAAATAATTAATTTTCTCGTATACGCCCAATAATTTACCTAAAAATAAGAAAAAAAGTCGAAAAACTAGAATTTTGTGGGCAGAAGAAGTTAATTTTCTTAGATATGCCCAAAGCACTTTAGCGAAACAAGAAAGAGAAACATTTCCCTAAAAATGTCTGAGCGACAAATCATATTTTAAACAAAAGGAGAGCGAAGAATGTTAGTATTAGTTTATAGAAAATGCAGTACCTGCTTAAAAGCATTGAAATGGCTGGATGAAAATGGCGTGAATTATGAGGAACGTCCGATTGTGGAGCAGAATCCAACCTATGAAGAATTGAAGGAATGGTATCAGAAAAGTGGATTGCCACTGAAGAAATTTTTCAATACAAGTGGCTTGCTGTATAAGGAAATGCAGTTGAAGGATAAGCTGCCAGGAATGTCAGATGAGGAACAGTTAAAGCTTCTTGCGACTGATGGAAAACTGGTGAAGAGACCGCTGGTTGTCGGGGATGACTTTGTTCTGACTGGATTTAAGGAAAAAGAGTGGAATGAAAAGATGGTGTAAGATTGCTCTGGGAATAATTGACGCAGGACATCAGCAGAAAGGCAATTCTGAGAAGGAACCGATTGGTCCTGGTGCCACAGAGATGAAGGCAAAAGTGGCTGGCGGAACAACAGGAGTCTCAACAAGAATTCCAGAATATCAGTTGACTCTTAAAGTAGCATATATTTTAGAAGAGATTCTGTTGGAGCGTGGTTATGAGGTTCTCATGGTGCGGACAACTCATGAAGTGAATATCAGCAACGCTGAGCGCGCTGCAGTGGCAAATGAGGCAGGTGCAGATGTATTCATCAGAATCCATGCAAATGGGTCGGAAAATTCCAGTGTTAATGGAGCCATGACCTTGTGCCAGACACCGTCCAACCCTTATAATGGAGAACTTTATGAAGAGAGCAGAAGATTATCCGACTGTGTACTGGACGCTTTTGTGGAAAAGACTGGTGCAAAGAAACAACGCGTGTGGGAAACTGACACCATGAGCGGCATTAACTGGGCGACGGTGCCAACGACCATTGTGGAAATGGGATATATGAGCAATCCGCAGGAAGATGAAAAAATGGCGACAGAGGAGTACCAGAGATTGATGGCGGAAGGAATCGCTGATGGGATAGACAGGTACTTTGAATGAAAGTAAGAACAGTAATATTTGGTGGATTTTTCATAGTTGCTTTATTGGTGGTATTGTTTGTCCAGAATAACGTATCTTCCAGAATCGATACAAATGTATCGAAAAATAAAGATGTTATGATGCTGGCATCAGAATATGACGAAGTTCCATTCATAGAGGTCAACGGAAATGTACCGTTTTTTGATTCTGCGGATTATACAACTGAAAGTTTTGAGAGCTATAGTGAATTGGACTCTTTGGGAAGATGTGGTGTGGCGTTTGCCAATATCAGCAGAGAACTGATGCCTACAGAGGAACGTGGTGAAATCGGTATGATCAAACCGTCGGGCTGGCATACGGTGAAATATCCGGAAGTGATAGAGGATTTATTTCTATATAATCGATGCCATTTGATTGGATACCAGTTGTCTGGTGAGAATGCCAATGAAAAAAATCTGATCACGGGGACAAGGTATCTCAATGTAGCAGGTATGCTGCCATTTGAAAATGAAGTGGCGGAATATGTGAGACGGACAGGAAATCATGTGCTTTATAGAGTAACGCCGGTGTTTGAAGGTGATAATCTGGTGGCAGAAGGTGTGCTGATGGAAGCATATTCTGTAGAGGATGCAGGTGAAGGTGTAGAGTTTTGCGTGTTTGTGTATAATGTGCAGCCGGGGATTAAGATAGATTATGCCACAGGAGAGAGTAGACTGCAAAAGCAATTGCCAGAATTTCAATTATGGATGCAAAAGTAGACCAATTTATTGCAAATAATAAATTGCCGGATGGATACGATGAAAAAATTCAGATAGAAAAGGCTGCAACAGGTCTTTCAAAAGAACTTTTATATATGAAACGTATTACAGAGTACGCAAATCTGAAGTACAAAAAGCGCTTTTTAGTGAATAAAAAGAAGATGGTCGTACCAGCGAAAGAACTTGAATGAGTGCAAAAGACAGAATAAAGTATTAACCAGATATACATTCAGGGAGACATTATGAAAAAAAGTTATTTCTATGCCATAACAACCGTACTTATATGGTCTACTATGGCTGCAGTCGTAAAAAGTATGCTCTTTGACATTCCAAATTTACAGGCATTATCGATAAGCAGTTACATTGCATTTGCATTTTTGTTGCTACTAAATGCAAAAAACGGAATGTTAAGAGAAGTAAAACAGTATAAAGCGAGAGATTATTTGGTTATAAGCGGATTAGGCTTCATAGGTTTGTTTGTATATTCAGCGCTCTATTATTACGGCTTATCGCAATTAAGTGCACAGGAAGCCTGTATCTTAAATTATTTGTGGCCAATCATGATTGTTGTTTTCTCCTGCATCATTTTAAAAGAAAGAATGACGGTTATGAAAGGTGTCGCAATTGCTTGCTCATTTTTAGGAATTGTGATCTTATCCATGGGAAATCAGGGAAGTGCAACGGGAAATACGATTCTGGGAATTATCAGCTGTGTGGTAGCCGCAATATGCTACGGATTATTTTCTGTACTTAATAAGAAGAGTAATTATAATCAGAACATTTCCATGATGCTCATTTGGCTGGTAACCGCGGTCTGTTCCATGATTTTGGGACTTATGACAGAATCCTGGGTACCAATTTATGGCATGCAGTGGATTGGATTATTGTGGCTTGGTGTTGTAATTGATGCAGTTGCTTATCTTTTATGGGCACTTGCACTCAACGGAGCAGAAAATACGGCGAAGATTGCAAACCTTGCATATCTAACCCCATTTTTGTCCGTTGTTATATCTGCTGTATTCCTAAAAGAACCCGTGCAGTTACGTGCGCTGATTGCGTTGGTATTTATTATAGGCGGAATTTTAGTACAAAGCTTATATGAGCAGAAGAAAGATGAGGAGAAGTAGATAAAAAATAATTTCTTGTTGCTAATACATGGGGACAGCTTCAATGGTTGTTTCAAATGGTGTAATTTAGGTGGGGTGGTTATACCCCACCTGTTTTTGTATCTTAAGTATAACAAGAAGATTATAGCAGACGAAATAAAGGAGCAGGGCTATGAAAGGTTATACGACAGAACATGGATATATGGGATTTGTAAATGGAGATTATCGTTTATTTGCCAGTGAAGCAGATTACAGAGAGTGGATGGAAGATTAGTTAGATATAGAATAGCGAGAGGGGGTAATTCAGTTTGCTGAAAGAATACAGATCAGAACATAAAATTTATGCTGTGGATTTTGATGGGACGCTAAGTTTTGGGGAATGGCCGAATGTGGGACCTGCAAACTGTACACTCATCGATTTTTTGAAAAAGAAAAAGAATCAGGGGGATAAACTGATTTTATGGACCTGTAGAGAGGCTGATGCTTTGCAACGTGCGATTAGGTGGTGCGAAGAGCAGGGATTAATTTTTGATGCCATTAATGATAACATTCCGGAAATTGTGATGCACTATGGAACAAACAGTAGAAAAATCAGCTGTGATTATTATATTGACGATAAAATGCTGTTAGTTGAAGGCATGAAATGTTGCAGAGGTGTGGTATAAATTTCCCACCTATGTTATAATTACGGCAATATGACTTACCTAAAATAACTTATATATGACTTACAGGAAAGGATGCGCACCATGCCAAAGGGAACTAATCAAAAATTCAAATTATACCGTCTCGCACAGATTATGCTGGAAAAAACGGATGAAGAACATTTTATCACCATGCCGGAAATTTTAAAGGAGCTGGAAGCCTATGAGATCACTGCGGATCGCAAGACGATTTACAATGATTTAAAGGATCTGG
>CAZYUZ010000048.1:0-11776 GCA_964650775.1 uncultured Lachnoclostridium sp.
TTCTTGCAGGTGCGAAAAATCTTGAATCAAAGAAAGAATGGATTAACGAATTAAACGTATTCCCAGTACCAGACGGTGATACAGGTACAAATATGACCTTAACAATCATGGCAGCTGCAAAAGAAGTAGGTGCTATGAAAGAGTTTGAGATGGAAAAGGTAGCAAAGAGCATTTCTTCCGGTTCCCTTCGTGGCGCAAGAGGTAACTCCGGTGTTATCTTATCTCAGTTATTCCGTGGATTATGCAAAGTCATCAAAGAAGAAAAAGAAATTGATGTACCAGTCATGGCAGCTGCATTACAGAAAGCTGTAGAAACAGCATACAAAGCAGTTATGAAACCAAAGGAAGGTACAATTCTGACTGTTGCTAAGGGTGGTGCGAAAAAAGCGATCGCTCTTGCCGATGAAACAGATGATTTAGTATATTTCATGCAGCAGGTAGTTGCTGAAATGGAAATCGTTCTTGCGAAAACACCTGAAATGCTTCCAGTATTAAAAGAAGCAGGCGTTGTTGACTCCGGTGGACAGGGTCTCGTGGAAGTATTCCACGGTATGATGGATGCTTTAGAAGGCAAAGAAATCGATTATTCTATCGAAGGCGCTGCAATGGAAGCAAAACCAGTGAAGATCAGTGCTCAGACAGAAGCTGAAATCAAATTTGGTTATTGTACAGAATTCATCATCATGCTTGAAAAAGAATACACAATGGATACAGAACTTGAGTTCAAAGCATTTTTAGAAAGCATTGGTGATTCTATCGTAGTTGTATCTGACGATGATATCGTAAAAGTTCACGTTCATACAAATGATCCGGGTCTTGCAATCCAGAGAGCGTTAACCTATGGTTCTCTGACTAAGATGAAGATTGACAATATGCGTGAAGAACACGAAGAAAAATTAATCAAAGAAGCTTCTAAGCTTGCAGAAGAAGAAGCAAAGAAAGCGGCAGAAGCGAAAAAAGCTGAACCAAGAAAAGAAATGGGATTTATTTCCGTATCGATCGGTGAAGGCGTTGGTGAAATCTTTAAAGGACTTGGCGTTGACTATTTAATCGAAGGTGGTCAGACAATGAATCCAAGTACAGAAGATATGTTAAATGCAATTGACAATGTCAATGCGGACCACATCTTTATTTTACCAAACAACAAAAACATTATCTTAGCTGCAAATCAGGCACAGGCACTGACAGAAGATAAAGAAATTCATGTAATCCCTACAAAGACTGTACCACAGGGTATTACAGCGATGATCAATTACTTACCAGACCTTTCTGCAGAAGAAAACGCAGAAGCAATGGAAGAAGCGATCACAACTGTAAAAACAGGTCAGGTTACTTATGCAGTACGTGATACAAAGATCGACGATAAAGAAATCCATGAAGGAAACATTATGGGTATCGGCGATTCCGGTATCTTAGCAGTTGGTGAAGACTTAGAAGCAACAACACTTGAAATGTTCAAGGAATTAGTTGACGATATGTCTGAAATCATCAGTATTTACTACGGTGAAGAAGTTGATGAAGCGGTTGCGAATGAATTAGGTGAAAAAGTTGGAGAAATGTTCCCAGGATGTGACGTAGAAGTACATTTTGGCGGACAGCCAATTTACTACTATGTAGTTTCAGTTGAATAAGAAAGTTTTTATGCGGGGAAATCTTTGATTTCCTCGTTTTTTTAAAATAAAATGAAAAAATTATGGGCGTGATATGGAAGTTTTTCTTGTACTGGAAACTTTTTCGTCCTACGCCCAAAACTAACGAATAATTTATTTTCTTAAAGAAAAACGAGCGCACTTGATGAATCAAAAATGCGCTCGTTAGCAACCTAAAATTAGTTATTTTCAATAAATAAAACACCAAGTGTTCCAGGACCGCAATGGCTGGAGATAACGCCGCCAGCTCGTGTGATCAAAATTTCGTCGAAATGTCCTAAGTCTGTTAAATACTGGCGAACATTTTCGATGATTTCTTCTTCACAGCCAGAGTGTGTGATGAAAACTCTGTCTTTTTTGGCATTTTTGATCTGTGGTTCGAGTTCTTTTACATAGGTTAAAATTGCGGAATTCATTTTACCACGATATTTCTTATCAGGTTTCATACCGCCGTTTTCTACGACAATCTTAGGATGAAGCTTTAATGCCCCGCCTGCGAGGGCAGCAACACCGCTGCAGCGACCGCCACGATGTAAAAATGTCAAAGTATCAACAATAAAGCTTGCTCTAACAGCCGGTTTTAATTGATTGATATATTCTACAATTTCTTTTCCGCATTTTCCTTCTTTAGCCTTGATGGCTGCTTCAATGACAAGCAATCCGCCGCCTGTAGAGAGGTTTTCGGAATCAATGATATGGATTTTATCTTCTGCTTCCAACTCTTCGACAGCCATTCTCATAACATTGACTGTTGTGGACATCTGTCCGGAGATGGAAAAGCATACGATTTCGTCATGAGATTTGATATAAGTCTTAAAAATATCCATGGTATCGGAAATCGCAGCTGCAGAAGTTTTTGGAGCTTCTTTATTAGCATTAGACCATTCATAAATTTCGTCAGGGCTGATTTCAAGTCCGTCTTTGTATTCTTTGTCTCCCAGAACAATATGTAATGGCAGTACTGAAATATCATATTTTTCAAGTAAATCCTTTGATAAATCACAGGTACTGTCTGCAATAATCTTTACACTCATAGGAGTCCTCCTTGTTTGACGTGATATATATTCTATGATAAATTTTTAATGACTAGACAAGTGTATCATCAAGAATTTTGAACGTCAAATTTATGACTTCGGAATAGACAAAAGATGAAAAAAATGTATTATCGATTCGTAGAGGAAAATGCTATGCAAAAAAATGAAATTCTAAAAATGTCAAATATGGAATCAAATTTATTTACCAAAGAATGTATTTGTACTGCACTTTTAGCGTTGATGGCAACAGAAACATTTGACTGTATTACTGTTACAGCGATTATCAATCGAGCTGGTGTGTCCAGAGGTGGATTTTATAGAAATTATAAGTCAAAAGAAGAAGTTCTGGAGGAGATTTGTGAAGATTTATTTCAGTATATTTTGGATTTTGTAATTCAGCATAACCTATATGAAAATCCACAAAAATGGTATGAAGACTTGTTTCGAAGTGTAGCGGAGAATGCAGAGATTTTTCAACTTTTGATAAAAGCACAGGTGCCTAGAAATGTGGTGCTGAAATTTGATGAAGGGAGAATTTTGCAGGAACTTCAAAAGGATGATAGTCCTATGGAGAAATACAGGGCGGCTGCAATCGGAAAAGCGCTAACAGAAATTGTGGTAATATGGTTTCGAAATGGAATGCTGGAATCACCGGAGGACATGGCAGAAATGCTTCTTAAAACATTCTTCATAAATAATTAAAAATCATGTATGGAGGATTGTGATAAGATATTTTTATAAAGTACATTTGATGTAAAATTTAGAGAAAAACATAGAGGATAGGATTATGAAAAAAGTTTTGTTAATTGCACTCTTAGGACTTTCGATGCTTGCAGCAGGATGTGGAAGAGAAAAAACGAAGGAAAATGCTGAAATTCAAATTTCGGAGGAAAGTAAAACAGAGGAATTGAAAAATGTAGAGGAAGAGAATGGTGAATCTGATGCAGAATTTGATTTTTCTGAATTTCAGAATATTGAATTTTATTTTGCCAGCGGAGCAGGAGGTTGGAGAACATTTTTTAGTATTGAAGAAGATGGAAGCTTTTTTGGAGAGTATTCAGATAGTGATATGGGAACGATTGGAGAAGGATATCCCAATGGTACTCTTTACTATTGTGAGTTTGAAGGGAAGTTTACGCAGCCTAAGAAAGTAAATGAATATACATATTCCATGAAGATTGAAGAAATCAGCTGTGCAAATGAAAAAGATACAACGGAAATTAAGGACTGGGTATTGTACCATTACAGCATACCATATGGATTGGATGGTGCGGAGGAAGTATTAATTTATTTTCCGGGGGCACCGACAGCAGAGCTTCCTGAAGAATATATGAATTGGGTACGTAATGATATGGAAAATCCGGATGCTTTGGAGCTTCCATTCTATGGACTCTACAATGTGACAGAGCAGAATGGTTTTTCCAGCTATGATACCAGTGATAGAATTGATGATATGATGGCAGCGACAGAGGAATGGGCGTTAACAATTAGGGCTTCTTTAGAAAATGATACGCTGACTCAGGCTGATATGAATGTCAAAGCTATGGAATTATATGAAACATGGGATGCGGCACTGAATACTTTATGGGCTGAATTAAAAGATCAGATGTCAGAAGAAGAGTTTGAAGAGCTTTTGAATGAACAGCGTGCGTGGATTGCAGAAAAAGAGCAGGCTGTGAAAGAGGCAGGAAAAGAGGTAGAAGGTGGTTCTCTCTATGCATTGGTGGTGAATATGGAGGCCGCAAATATTACTGAAGAACGTGTATATGAGCTGTATGAAATGTTGAAATAGTATCAAAAATTTATGACAAGAAACAATTGGGATTAAAAGCTATGGGAAACATTGTAATTAGAACTGCTGCGGAAGCTGATGCGGAAGCACTTTTAAAAATTTACGCGTATTATGTAGAAAATACGGCCATTACCTTTGAATATGATGTGCCGACTTTAGAAGAATTTCGTTTCAGAATTAAAAAAACATTGAAGAAATTTCCTTATATGGTGGTAGAAAAAGATTGCAAAATCATAGGATATGCATATGCAGGCCCATTTAAGGAGCGTGCAGCTTACGATTGGTCTGCAGAATTAAGTATTTATCTTGCACCTGATGTGACTGGATGTGGTCTTGGAAGAATGCTCTATGAGGCACTGGAAGCAGAAATGAAGAGGAGAGGTTTTTTAAACCTTTATGCTTGCATTGGATATCCAATCGAAGAAGATGAGTATCTGACGAAGAACAGTGCACAGTTTCATGAACATCTTGGGTACAAAAAAGTCGGAGAATTCTATAAATGCGGTTATAAATTTGGCCGCTGGTACAATATGATCTGGATGGAAAAGCTGATAGGGGAGCATAAAAATATTGTGCCATCAGTAAAATAACGATATAATAAAATCACTTAAATAGTTCGGAAAATCTACAAAGGAGGATTTTGGCATGTATCAGTTATGGGAAGATTTAAAACGTTTAAAAAGCTATCGCTGGGTGGAATTATCTCATCCACTCAATAATGAAAGTCCATATTGGGGCGGTATTCCTGATGGTTCGGTAGAGCTTGGCACAGTTGTGTATGATTGGGGTAATCCAATGCTGGATTGCCTGATTCAGACATTTAAGTTTCCGGGACAATTTGGAACACACATTGATTTCCCGGGACATTTTGTAAAAGAACGTGAAATGTCTGATAAATATGGTATCAGAGATATGGTATACCCACTGGTTGTGATCGACATTACAGAAAAAGTGAAAGAAGATGTACACTATGCAGTGACAGTGGATGATATCAAAGCATATGAAGCAAAATATGGTGATATTCCAGATGGTGCATTTGTAGCGCTTCGTACAGACTGGGGCAAACGCTGGCCGGATATGGATGCAATCTGTAACTACGATGCAGAGGGTGGAGAACATTTCCCAGGATGGTCTCTGGAGGCGTTAAAATATATTTATGAAGAGCGCAATGCAGCGGCAAATGGTCATGAAACACTGGATACAGATGCTTCAGCATTGGCAGCAGAAGCTGGAGATCTTGCATGCGAACGATATGTGCTGGATAAAGGAAAACTTCAGGTAGAAGTACTTTGCAATCTGGATCAGGTTCCACCAGCAGGAGCGATTCTGTTTGCAGCATTTTTACCAATTGAAGGTGCAACAGGACTTCCGGTAAGAGTTTGGGCGATTGTAGAAGAGTGATGCAATGAATGCTTACGTAAATGCGTATTTATGGATTGACAGATAAATGTGCAGATGCTAGTATAATAATAGAAAAGGTGCTACCGATAGACGGCTAGTCCGAAATTATTTAGCTAAAATAGCCGCTTAGTTTTTCCAGACTGTGGGCGGCTATTTTTGTGTCTTATTGCTTCCGATGGCATATCCAAGTCCGAAAGCTGTTAAGCATAAACTGATAACAGCAATCAAACTATCAATAGTCAACATTGGCATCATCCTCCTTTAACGAGATTTCCTACAGACAAGCTGAGAATTTCTATGTAAACAGAGGGTCACAGTCCCCCCTGGAGAAGGACTAACCGCCTACCGTAAATGATAGCACCTACAAGGATTATGGCAAACTAATAGTAAAACACAATACGTAAAAACGTATTAAAATGCAAAAAACGATATGGAGATACAATCATGTTGATTAGCGAAAGAATTTTCCAATATTTGTCTGAGAGAGGCATTTCACAAAAAGAGTTTTCAAATATGACGGGCATTTCGCAAAGTACGATTAGTGACTGGAAACGTAAAGGAACAAATCCATCTGCGGATAAAATCATGATTATTTGTGATGTGCTGGACATATCCCCATATGAACTATTGTCAGGGACTGAGAATAAGAAAATGAAGGAATATAAAGCGATGGACTATGTGATTGTTGATAAACAATCATTAGAGTATACATTGCTGGAAACTTTTCGCAGTTTGGATATGGAATCCAAAAGACGCATGGAAGGTTATATGAAAGCATTAAAGGATATGGAACGCAGTCAGTAAATGAAAATATGAGGATAAATGATATGTACGAATTAATTCAGGTAGCTGAAAACAGCTATTATATTCAAAGCCCCGCAAAGATTGGTCTGTTAAAATTAAATGATAGTGAAGTATGTCTGATCGATACCGGCAATGATAAAGATGCCGGAAAGAAAATTAAAAAGATACTGGATGCCAATGGATGGACATTGAAAGCAATTTATAATACTCATTCCAATGCGGATCACATTGGTGGAAATCAGTATTTGCAGAAACAGACCGGATGTAAAATCTATGCACCAGGGATAGAATGCGATTTTACCAATCATCCGATTTTAGAGCCGGCGTATCTTTATGGGGGATGCCCGCCAAAGGATTTAAAACATAAGTTTTTGATGGCACAGGAGAGTGTAGCTGAATATCTGACAAAGGATGTACTGCCGGAAGGAATGGAAAGCATCGAATTGCCGGGACATTTCTTTGATATGGTTGGTTTTAGAACTTCTGATGACGTGGTGTATCTGGCGGATTGCTTGTCCAGTAAGGAAACACTGGATAAATATCAGATCAGTGTGCTTTATGATGTAGAGAACTATTTGAAAACGCTGGAAATGGTAAAAACTATGAAAGCAAAAATGTTCGTGCCATCCCATGCGGAACCAACAGAAGATATTACAGAGCTTGCCCAATATAACATTGATAAAGTGCATGAAATAGCCGAGAAAATTGTCGATATTTGTAAGGAACCACAGAGTTTTGAGAAGATTTTACAAATGCTTTTTACAGAATATCATTTAAAATTGACTTTTGAACAGCATGTACTGGTTGGAAGTACTGTGCGTTCTTATCTGGCCTGGTTAAAAGACAATGGCAGATTAGATATTGTTATTGAAGATCATATTTTATTATGGAAAAATAAATGGCTAGTTGCGTAAAGTATTATTATTTTATAAAAATTTAATTTGATTCAATTAATAGCAGATGTTATACTCATGTAGTAATCTTGAGATAGCATCTGCTATTTCATTTCAGGGCAATTCGCCGAAAATATCCAGCCAAAACTGTACGTTGATAATTAAATAAGGCTTTACACCTTACTAGAAATCCCTTTATAATTATTATATAAAAGAAATGAAAGGGGTAGAAAGGATGTTTGAACCTATGACAGATAAACAGTACGAAGGAATGTTAAAAGATAATATTGCATGTCTTGACAGAGTGGCAAAATGTACCAACGATATGAATGCGTTGAAACAACTTTTTGTTGAAAGAAAATTACTTGAATCCAAACTCGGATATGAAATCCCTGATAATAACTTGTATGAAAGCGTAAAAGCAGAGTAGCAAAATAAATAGGTGAAGAGCCTTATTGATTATAATTCCTAAAAAATGGAAAGAGAAAAAGTAGAAAGAGGAGTTTATTATGGTATTACCAATGAATTTCTGGCTGCTGTTTGCAGCTGCCATGCTGATTAGTTCTATCGGCTTTAAAAATTATGTGTGGTTTATTTCTTTAGGGTATGGATTCTCTATTGCAGGAGAAGGGCTTTTAATGCTGCTTCTTTATGGAAAGAACCTGACTTTAGGAACTATCATCTGTTGTGTGTTGTTTATCATTTATGGATGTCGTCTTGGCGGTTATCTTGCATATCGTGAATTAAAGAGCAGTTCCTATAAGAAAAATATGACGGGCGAAATCAAAGACGGAAAAACTATCCCAATGGGTGTGAAAATTGCCATTTGGGTAACCTGTGCAGCATTGTATGTAACACAGGTTTCCGGAGTATTCTATCGTCTGCATAATGCAAGTGGTTCCAATGTATGGACTTACATAGGGGCATTTATTATGATTTGTGGTATTGTGCTGGAATCTGCAGCAGACATTCAAAAAAATGCAGCGAAGAAAGTAAACCCAAGACGATTCGTAGATACAGGACTTTATCGAATTGTAAGATGTCCAAATTATTTAGGTGAAATGATTTTCTGGACCGGAGTACTGATTTCTGGGATTGGAGCAATTTCAGGAGCTGGACAGTGGACTATCGTATTGATTGGTTATGTAGGAATTATCTATGTAATGTTTAGTGGAGCAAGACGTCTGGAAGTTCGTCAGAACAAAAATTATGGAAATGATCCGGAATATCAGAAATATGTGAAAACAGTACCAATTTTACTGCCATTTGTACCACTTTACAGTGTGGAAAAACATAAATGGCTGGTTGCGTAAAATAATCTAATTACGAAGGATGAAACACTACCCATTTGGATAGTGCTTCATCCTTTTTTTTTTGTTAGAGTATATACAGAGAAACTGTATGCAGGAGGGAGAAAATTAATGCCTTTTTGGAAAAGAAAGAATAATGTAAATATAGATTCAGAAGCATTTGCTTGGCAGCATAATCCGCTATACGAGGGTAAAGCTGAAGAAAAAGTTAATCCGATGAATCGTTATCTGCAAGACATGGAAAACAGTAAAACAAGACGTCATGGTTCTTTGGTTCGTTTTTTCTCAAAAGGAGATTCTAAGGAATATACGAATGTAAAAACGGCATTATCCGATGTTGTGCAGGATACCAGCGGTAGTTTTACCAATGATGCCAAGGCAAATTCGCAGATGATGAGTGATGCTGCAAAGAGCTATCACCGACTGATGAGAGCTTGTCAGGTGTATCTTGACAAAAAAGGCGGAGAATCCGAAAGTGGCAGAGCCCGCAAGTATAAGGTGGGACAGATTTTAGCCTTGGCAATGCAGGATTATGAAAGCGTTAAAACGTTATCTTACAGTATCCGAAACATGAGCGTTGAGCAACAGTCGGGGCTTAGCTGGCAGCAGATTTTACAGGAAGCACGAACTGTTTCCATAGAAGTGAATGATTTAAGTGATTTCAAAGCACTTGGTGCAAATATGAAAACCGGTGAGGATGCTGGAAGACTGATTCCGGGAAAAGGAGTTTTCACGAGAGAACAGAAATTTAAAACAGAAGATATGGTGAACGAACTGTTAGGCACAGAAAATGCTGCACCAAAAGATAACTTTATATCTGTTGCATATAACGAAGGAAAAGAAGAGGATTTTGCATCTAATATAAAGAGTAAAACATTTCATCAGAGTAATCGAAATGTGGCTACCAGCCGAATTGCCAATCTTTTAGGAATTGGTGGGATTGTGGAACAGTCTAGTACCGTAAAAGTAAAGGAAAAGAGTACAGGAAATATTATCAAAGGTAATTTGATGACTTTGGCAAAAGGAGAAGCAGGTGCATCCATTGCCAAGGGAGAAGTTTATGAAAAAATGAAAAAGAAGGAGAGCATTCAGGATAGAATCGATAACGCGGGAGAGTTGTTTGCGCCAACAGTACAAAAAGAATTGTCATCCTTGCAAGTACTGGATTATATATGCGGTCAGACCGATCGACATGCAAATAACTTTTTTCTGGAAAAGGATGAGAAAACCAATCAGTATACACACGTCCATGGCATTGATAATGATATGTCTTTTGGAACAGGGGTTGATTTTGGAGCTCTTGTTAAGAAAACTGGGGATCATCAGCGAAAAAGCAGCCTTCGCATGGTAGTTGATGCAGAGGGGAATCTTACCATTCCGCATATGGATAAACAGCTGGCTCAAAATATTATAAATCTTTCGAAAGAAGAAGTGGAGTTTGCACTGGAAGATTTAATCGAACCGGAAGCAATTAAAGCTGCGGTGCAACGTTTGGAAATTGTTCAAAAGGCAATTCATAAAGAACTGAGTAAAACAGACTCCAAAGTATTTGTGGAAAACGAATCTGACTGGGGAGAAAAGACCCACGAGGACTTTATTCTTAGTACCGGAGATATGAAACAGATGCTGCCGCTCGTTAATGAAAAAGGAAACGAGGGATATTATCAGTCTGCAGAGTACGTTTTCGATAAGGAAAAAAGGTATGATACTTTCCGTCAGAATACCTATTACGGAGAATATATGCTCGCAGTTATGGGTTATCACATGGGTAATAGAAAATTTGAAAGAGATTAGAGACTATGGGATTTTTACAGCGTTTAGCAGAAATCGTTCTTGCGAGAGTACAATTGAAAACTTATGACAGAGAAATTCTTGAAAAATACGAAACACTTTTTGATACAGAGCTTTTTGGTATCAATGAGATGTTGAAGGCATACGAAGAATTGACTTCGCAGGAAAGTATCGAATGTGCGAAATATAAGGAATTAATCACACTATGCGGTGGTACGGAAAGTGCTCGTTGGCTTGTGGATTTTTGTCTGACAGCTCTTCTTTATCCGGAATTTCATGATTTTAGTATGGAATACTGGAATGGAATCACGTTAGATGCTGTTTCCGGATATGTAAATGAAGAATTTTCTTACAAGGAAGCAAAGCGAACTGCAGAATGTGCAAAACGTATCTTGAAATGTCAGAAAAAAGGAAGAGTATTTCTTCGTCACCAATTCTGGGCTGATGAAAGACTTCTCGATTTCTTTTTAGATGAGTATTCGATTGATGCAGAATTGAAAAAAATAGGCACAGAAGTCTTTACAGGGGAAGATATCTTAGAAGAGACTTTTGTAGGACAAAAGGTACAAGAACAGCTGGAACATATTCTGCAGGAAAAGAATGCTCAATGTGTACAGATTGCAGGAAATGCAGGTTGTGGTAAGCGTTTTCTTCTTAAGAAAGCATGTAAAAAGACCAATCAACAGATGCTCATGGTAGATATGAGCAAGATTACAGAAAAAAAACATGAAGATGCAGTTTCTTATGCAGAACTGGTAATCAGAGAAGCATTGCTTTTGAAATGTGGTATCTGCTTTTATGGAGTAAGTAATCATTTGTTGGAGGCGATTATTACATATTTTATCAAACCGGCATTGAAAGATGGAATCCGAGTGTATTTGTGTACGACATTAGATACGGAATTGATTGCTATGATGGATGAACACGTGGATAAAGTAACCATTGCTCCATACGGCAGAAATGAACGTATTGCGCTGTGGGAAGGATTTAGCAAGGATTTTGAAATATATAATCAGGTAGATTGCATTACGGCAGGTTCCAAGTTCAAGCTTTCTGCAAAAGAAATCAAAAAAGCAGCAGACCGAATTGCAAAATGTGAAAC
>CAZYUZ010000049.1:0-11538 GCA_964650775.1 uncultured Lachnoclostridium sp.
TTAGCATTGGTAAAATAATCTGTTTTTGATTACAAAATGAAAGATTAGGGGATACGTTTGTATCCCCTTTTTGACGGAATATTGACAAAAAATGTATTAAAATAAAGTTGAAAATAGTGTTGACAATACAAGATATAGTATGTATAATAACTTAGTGCGAAATGGGAGACTATGATGCTAATCAATTTATCAAAACTTTTATCCGGTGATCAGGAAAGACTAACAGAACAGGTAACTTTGGAAATGGACGCTTTTGTATGTTCCCTTGGGACATTCTCAGTGGTTGATAAAAGCAGCTTTCCACTGACAATCAGTAAAGTCGGTAACGACAAGTTTTTGGTTGAAGGTAGTACAGCGGTGACATTGGAGATTCCGTGTGACAGATGCTTACAACCTGTGAAGGTAGAAATTCCATTTGAAATTTCCAGAGAGTACGATAAGAACTCTGAGGAAGAGGAGTCGGAAGAAGAAAACTTGATAGTTGGATATAATTTGGATACAGAACAGTTGATTTACTGTGAGATATTAGTGAACTGGCCTATGAAGACTTTATGTACAGAGGCCTGCAAGGGCATCTGTAAAAAGTGCGGAACTAATCTCAACCACAGTAGCTGTACATGTGATACTGTGGAACTGGATCCGAGAATGGCCAAAATTCGCGACATCTTTAATAACGTTAAGTAAATGGGTAGAGGAGGTGCAACCTAATGTCTATTTGTCCAAAGAATAAATCTTCCAAAGGTAGAAGAGATAAGAGAAGAGCAAACTGGAAAATGAGCGTACCTAACATGGTAAAATGCAACAAATGTGGTGCTTTAATGCTTTCTCACAGAGTATGCAAAGCTTGCGGAAGTTATAACAAAAAAGAAATCATCGCTGCTGAATAATGTGATGGCAATTGGGACTTTTCGAGTGATCGGCAAGTCCTTTTTTATTGCTTTGATTTGTGAATTAGTTCAAAAAACTGATTGATTTATAATCGTAAGTTTAGTATGATAAAGAACAGAGAGTGGGTAAGTACACTTCAAAGGAGGAAATTACGTGCAGGAATTAGTAAGAATCGTCGTTGACGCCATGGGCGGTGACAACGCACCACAGTCTACAGTCAAAGGTACTGTAGATGCCCTGAACAAAAGCCAGGAAATCAGTGTGTTTTTAGTTGGTCAGGAAGATGTGATAAATCAGGAATTGGAACAATATACTTATCCAAAGGAACGATTGACAGTCGTACCAGCCAGCGAAGTCATTGAGATGGCGGAACCTCCGGTTATGGCAATTCGTAAGAAGAAAGATTCCTCGATTGTTGTCGGAATGAAAATGGTAAAAGAAGGTCAGGCAGACGCATTTGTTTCTGCAGGAAGCACTGGAGCAGTCCTTGTTGGCGGACAGCTGCTTGTCGGCAGAGTAAAAGGTGTAGAACGTCCACCATTGGCGCCACTCATTCCTACAGAAAAAGGGGTGTCACTTCTGATTGACTGTGGAGCCAATGTGGATGCAAGAGCATCTCATTTGGTACAGTTTGCCAGAATGGGTTCCATCTATATGGAAAACATTATGGGAGTGAAGAATCCTCGTGTAGGTATTGTAAATATCGGTGCTGAGGAAGAAAAAGGAAATGCTCTTGTAAAAGAGACATTCCCACTGTTAAAAGAATGCAAAGATATCAACTTCATTGGTAGTGTTGAAGCGAGAGATATTTCCAAAGGAGATTGTGACGTTATCGTTTGCGAAGCCTTTGTTGGAAATGTTATCTTAAAGCTTTATGAAGGTGTTGCAAGTTCTCTCGTACGAGTGATCAAAAAAGGTATGATGGAAACTCTCCGTGGTAAGATTGGTGGGGCTCTGGTGAAACCATCCATGAAAAAAGTATTAAAATCTTTTGATACTTCAGAAAACGGTGGAGCACCACTTCTTGGATTAAAAGGCCTTGTTGTAAAGACACATGGAAGCTCAAAATCTCAGGAAATTACAAATTCCATCTTACAGTGTATTGCATTCAAAAAGCAGGAAATTAGTAAGAAAATTGAAGAAAATCTGCAGGAAGCAAAGGCAGAATAGAAAGGAATTGTATTATGGAAGATAACGCAAAAAAAATTATCGAAGTCATCGCTGACGAACTTAGCATGGATGAAAATGAAATCACATTAGAAAGTACATTTACAGATGATTTAGGTGCTGATTCTCTTGATGTATGCCAGATTATTATGAGACTGGAAGACATGTACAAAATTACAATCGATGATGAAGCTGCAATGGACATCAAAACAGTTGGTGATGCAGTCGCACAGCTCGAAAAAGTAATGAACGCTTAAGATTATTTTGAGAAAAAGCCCGATTGGGGCTTTTTCTCTTTTGGAAAAGTGAGAAGACTATGGGAAAATTAAATGAATTAGAAAAGAAAATCGGCTATCATTTTTCGGATTTTTCCTATTTAGAGCATGCAATGCGTCACAGCTCTTTTTGCAATGAACAGAAAATGGACAGATTCATGAACAATGAACGTCTGGAATTTTTAGGGGATGCAGTTTTAGAGCTGGTGACCAGTGAGTTCTTATATTTGGATTATCCAAAGATGCCGGAAGGAGAAGCAACAAGAAAACGTGCCAGTATGGTATGTGAACAGACTTTGGCATTATGTGCCAAGGAAATTGATCTTGGAAGCTACTTATATTTAGGAAAAGGCGAAGAATTAACTGGAGGAAGAGAGAGAGCCTCTGTAACTTCTGACGCATTGGAAGCACTGATTGGTGCCATTTATTTAGATGGTGGTTTTACTAGTGCAAAAGAGTTTGTAGAAAAATTTGTATTAAATGGTATTGAGGAAAAACAACTCTTTTATGATAGTAAGACTACATTTCAGGAAATGATGCAGAGCATTACGACAGAACCGATTCATTATAAGCTGATCAAAGAAGAGGGACCAGACCATTGCAAGACCTTTATGGTAGAACTCTTTGTAGGAGACAGAAGTGCAGGAAAAGGTTCGGGGAAATCTAAAAAGGCTGCAGAGCAGGCAGCGGCATATGATGCAATCATAAAAATAAAACATGAAAAGTAGGAAAATATGTATTTAAAAAGTATTGAAGTACACGGATTTAAATCTTTTGCCAATAAGATTGTATTCGATTTTCATAACGGAATTACCGGCATTGTAGGGCCGAACGGCAGTGGAAAAAGTAATGTTGCTGATGCGGTTCGCTGGGTACTTGGTGAACAGCGTGTAAAACAGCTGCGAGGTTCTAACATACAGGATGTTATTTTCTCCGGCACAGAGAGCCGTAAACCGCAGGGATATGCCTTTGTTGCAATTACATTGGACAATGCAGATAAACAGCTTCCGGTGGAATATGAGGAAGTAACCGTTGCCAGACGTTTGTATCGTTCCGGTGAAAGTGAATATCTGATCAATGGTACGGTCTGCCGATTAAAAGATGTACAGGAAATGTTCTACGATACCGGTATCGGTAAAGAAGGCTATTCAATCATCGGACAGGGACAGATTGACAAGATTTTAAGTACAAAACCTGAGGAAGCAAGAGAACTTTTTGATGAAGCCACAGGAATTGTAAAGTATAAAAAAAGAAAAAAGAGCGCAGAGAAGAAACTGGAAGAAGAAAAACAGAATTTGCTGCGTGTCAATGACATTTTAGCAGAGCTTGAAAAACAGTTAGGACCATTAAAAAAACAGTCTGAAACTGCAAAAGAATATTTGAAAAAAAGGGATACCTTAAAGACTTATGATGTGAATCTTTTCCTGATGGAAATGGAGCGTATTAAACAGGCGCAGAAAGATTTGGAAGAAAAGACACGCATTGTACAGAATGATTTTGAGGATTCGAAAAACGCATACGAAAACTGTAAGCTGGAATATGAGCACATTGAAAAAGAAATCGAGAGCTTAAACGAAGGTATCGAAGAAGCGAAAACGCTTTTGACTGAAAATGCACTGCAAAAGAAGCAGTACGAAGGCCAGATTGCGGTATTAAAAGCACAAAACAATTCGGCTTTAACAAATGATCAGCATTTAAAGAACCGTAAAGATGCGATTTTGCGTGAAACTTCTGAAAAAGAAGAACAGAAAGAAGAATTCTTAAAGGAAAAATATAAGCTGGATATGCAGCTTGCAGACATGAAAGGTGTTCTTGCAGAGGCGGAAGAAAGCTTAGAGAGTGTTCAGCAAAGAATTTTTGATCTGAATCACAGCATTGAATACTGTAAAAATGAGATTATTCAGCTGTTAAATGAAAAAGCATCCACCAAAGGAAAGATTCAGCGTTACGATACGATGCTTGAACAGGTACAGATTCGTAAAGCAGAAGTGAGTTCAAGAATTCTTTCTATTAAAACAGAAGAAAACGACAATGAAACAGGTCTTTTGGAAGCGAAAAATGCATTTGAAGAAGTAAATGCATTGATTCGTGGTTTTAATGAACAGAAAACTGCAGTTGAGCAGGAAATCGAGGGGCATGTGAAAGCTTTAAGAGAGCTGAATCATCTGCTGGAAGTTGGACAGAGCGCTTATCATAGAGAGGCGTCCCGTCTGGAATCTTTAAAGAATATGACAGAACGCTATGACGGTTACGGAAACTCCATTCGTAAAGTCATGGAACAGAAAAAAATAAAAAGCGGAATCTTCGGCGTTGTGGCTGATTTGATCAAAGTAGAGAAAAACTATGAAATTGCCATTGAAACAGCCCTTGGCGGAAATCTTCAGAATATTGTCACTGACAATGAGCAGACTGCCAAAGCAATGATTCAGTATTTGAAGTCAAACAAGTTTGGCCGTGCAACATTTTTACCACTGACATCAATCAAGGGGAATAACATTTTTAATAAGGAAAATGTGTTAAAAGAGACAGGTGTCATTGGTGTTGCGCATACATTGGTAAAGACAGAAGAAAAATATTCTGTACTTGCCAGATATCTGCTTGGCAGAACGCTGGTTGTTGACCATATCGACAATGCGATTGCATTGCAAAGAAAATATGATCAGTCACTTCGAATTGTCACATTAGAAGGAGAATCCTTAAATCCGGGCGGTTCTATGACCGGTGGTGCATTTAAGAATAACAGTAACCTGTTAGGTCGCCGCCGTGAAATTGAAGAGCTGGAGTTAAGTGTAAAACAGTTGTCTTCAGAAATGGAAGAACGTAAAGCGCAGGTGGAAGATACAAAGGCAAAACGAACAGCCTGCTACGCAACGCTTGATGAAGTGAATGAAAAGCTTTCCAGAGAGTTTGTCAAACAGAATACTGCCAAAATGCAGCTGAATCTGTACGAACAAAAGAAACAGGAATTTGAAGAAAATCTTGAGAAACTTCGCAGTGAATTCAAAGAGCTGGAAGGTCAGATTCAGGACATTGCCACAAGTCGAAAAGACATTGCGGATGAATTAAAAGGTTCTGATATTAAAGAAAAAGCAAATGAGATGAGCATTGCCAGATATCAGGAAGAACTGGTGGAATATCAGGCAAAAGAAGTGGATTGTAAAGCCGAAGTAGAAGAACTTCATTTACAGGACGCATCGTTCCAGCAGAAGAAAGAATTCATGCAGGAAAATATCCGTCGTATTCAGGAAGAATTACAGCGCTTAAAAGATGAAAAAGCAGGACTTGATGAATCTATCGAACATTCTGCAAGTGATGCAAAAGCCAGAGAAGAAGGAATTGCAGAGCTTCAGAGCCAGATAGAATCATTGAGCAGCATTTCTGAAAATGCAGAGAAAGAAAAATCTGCACTGGTTGATAAAAAAGAAGAACTTCTCACGAAGAATAAAGATTTCTTTGAAAAACGAGAACAGTTATCCAGCCGTATCAATGATCTGGATAAAGAATTGTACCGTTTAGGAACTCAGAAGGAAAAACTGGAGGAATCTGGTGAAAACTTTATAAATTATATGTGGGAAGAATATGAACTGACTCACCATGAGGCATTGCCTTTAAGAGACGAGCAGTTCGGTGACCGTCAGGAATTAAAACGAAATATTTCCAAGGTGAAAGAAGAAATCAAACAGCTTGGAAATGTAAATATCAATGCGATTGAGGATTACAAGGAAATATCAGAGCGTTACGAGTTTATGAATAAACAGCGTAATGACCTTGTAGAAGCAGAGAACTTACTGCAGAATATCATTTCTGAGCTTGATGAAGGAATGAAAAAACAGTTCACGGAAATGTTTGCGAAGATTCAGGTGGAATTTGACAAGGCATTTAAGGAATTGTTCGGTGGCGGTAAGGGTACGCTGGAACTGATCGATCCGGAAAATATTTTAGAGACCGGTGTTCGTATCATTTCTCAGCCGCCTGGAAAGAAACTGCAGAATATGATGCAGTTATCTGGTGGAGAAAAGGCGCTGACAGCGATTGCATTATTATTTGCAATTCAGAACTTAAAACCATCGCCATTCTGTCTGTTGGACGAAATCGAGGCTGCGTTGGATGACTCCAACGTAGGTCGTTTTGCGAATTATTTACATAAATTGACAAAAAATACACAGTTTATTGTAATTACACACAGACGTGGAACAATGGAAGCTGCAGACCGTCTGTATGGTATTACCATGCAGGAAAAAGGGGTATCTGCACTGGTTTCAGTGAATTTGATTGAAGATTCACTAGATAAATAAAGGAGGAGCAAAATGGCAGAGGAAAAAAAGGGATTTTTTAAACGATTAGCAGAAGGTCTAAGCAAGACAAGAAACAATATCGTGGCCGGAATTGATTCTGTATTTAGCGGATTTTCTTCTATTGATGACGATTTTTATGATGAAATCGAAGAGATTCTGGTAATGGGTGATATTGGTATTAATGCAACCACATCCATTATTGCGAATTTAAAGAAAAAAGTAAAAGAACAACACATCAAAGAACCCTCAAAATGTAAAGAACTGCTGATCAACAGTATTAAAGAACAGATGCGTGTGGAAGAAACAGCATATCGCTTTGAACATGAAAAGAGTGTTGTGCTTGTGATTGGTGTCAATGGGGTTGGTAAGACAACTTCTGTTGGAAAACTTGCGGGCAAATTAAAGAATCAGGGCAAGAAGGTTGTGTTAGGAGCTGCAGATACCTTCCGTGCAGCAGCGAGTGAACAGTTGGCAGAATGGGCGAACAGAGCCGGTGTTGATATTATTTACGGCGGTGAAGGCGCAGACCCGGCAGCGGTTGTATATGATGCAGTCGCAGCAGCAAAAGCGAGAAAAGCTGATGTACTTCTTTGCGATACCGCGGGAAGACTTCACAATAAAAAGAATTTAATGGAAGAACTTCGTAAAATCAACAAGATCATCGACCGTGAATATCCGGATGCATTCAAGGAAACACTGATCGTTCTTGATGGAACTACAGGACAGAATGCGCTTGAACAGGCAAGACAGTTCAAGGAAGTTGCGGATGTGACAGGTATTATCTTAACAAAGCTTGATGGAACTGCAAAAGGAGGTATTGCGGTTGCGATTCAGTCCGAGCTTGGCGTACCGGTAAAATATATCGGTGTCGGTGAAGGAATTGACGATTTACAGAAGTTTGATTCTGATGAATTTGTAAATGCGCTTTTTAATGTAGAGGCGTAAATGAGGAAAAACGAGGATTATGAAAATGCTTACACTGGAAAAATTTGAAGAGGCATATGAGGTTGTCAAACGCATTGCCAAAGAAACAAAGCTGTTATACAGCAAAAGCTTATCCAATCAAGTAGGAAACAAGGTTTATTTTAAACCGGAAAACTTACAGCACACAGGTGCTTATAAAATCCGTGGTGCGTACTATAAAATCAGCACATTAACACCGGAAGAAAGAGCAAAAGGCTTAATCACCGCATCTGCTGGAAATCATGCACAGGGTGTTGCTTACGCCGCAAGAGAATTTGGCTGTAAAGCTAAAATCGTGATGCCTGCAACCACACCTTTGATGAAGGTGGAACGTACAAAACGATATGGCGCAGAAGTGATTCTTCACGGAGATGTATATGATGAAGCGTGTGAGTATGCTTATCAGTTAGCGGAAGCAGAAGGACTTACATTCATTCATCCGTTTGATGATCTTGCAGTTGCGACAGGTCAGGGAACAATCGCGATGGAAATCGTTCAGGAACTTCCTTTGGTTGATTACATTCTTGTACCGGTTGGCGGCGGCGGACTTGCAACAGGTGTGTCCACACTTGCAAAAATGTTAAATCCAAATATCAAAGTCATTGGTGTTGAACCAGCAGGTGCAAACTGTCTGGAGGAATCCTTTAGAGCTGGAAGAGTTATGACACTTCCATTTGTAAGTACAGTGGCGGATGGTACTGCGGTTAAGACTCCTGGGGAAAAGATTTTCCCATATTTACAGGAAAACTTAGACGGAATCATTACAATTGAGGATGATGAACTGGTTGTAGCGTTCCTTGACATGGTAGAAAATCATAAGATGATCGTAGAAAATTCCGGGCTGTTAACGGTTGCTGCTTTAAAACATCTTGATTTTAAAGGTAAAAAAGTTGTATCAGTTCTTAGTGGCGGTAACATGGATATCATTACCATGTCATCTGTTGTACAGCATGGTCTGATTCAGAGAGATAGAATCTTTACAGTATCTGTTCTGCTTCCTGATAAGCCAGGTGAATTAGTAAATGTTGCTTCTATCATTGCGGAAGAGCGCGGTAACGTTATTAAACTGGATCATAACCAGTTTGTAAGTACAAACAGAAGCTCTGCGGTAGAGTTAAAGATTACGATTGAAGCGTTTGGTACAGAGCATAAGAACCAGATTGTGCAGGCACTGGAAGTGCGCGGATATAGACCAAGGGTTATTCGTGTAAATATGTAGGAGTGGTCTTTGAATCAATAAATAAATGAAAGTGTTTTGGAGGCTCGGAGCGTATGCTCCGGGCCTTTTTGTTGCTATGGTGTAAGCTTTTTGAAGTTGTAGTATAATTTTTGTGCTGTAATATAAGTTTTTTGGGAGTTACGTGGGCGTATAGTGAAAAAGTGGCTTGCGCAGGAAAGAAATTTGGAAAAAACATGTGTTTTTGCCGGATTTTATGAAAAAATTGGGCATAGCGTAAAAAATTATCAAGTTACAGTAAAAAATCCAGATAAATTTAAAGAGAAATTAAAGATTTGTGGGCATAGATGCAAATAAATATGCTATACAGAAAAATGTGAAAGAATATGAGTCTGGTGTAACAAATTTTTTAAACATATGCCCACGGCAAGGGCGTGATAGTTGAAAAAAGTTATATACACCCAACTTTACTGAAAAACAAGATATATCTGTACGCTACATGAATCAGATGTTCAAAAATAAGCCTTGGCATGTTAAAATATAATTAATTAAAAAGTAATCGTTGCAGAAAGGAGTGCCATCTATGGGAAATACAATTTTTATGTTTGTTTTTGTGTGTTTGATAACAGGTGCTCTGGTTCATGGAAAAGAATGGAAAGAGCGTATTGAGGAACTAATTCAAAAAGAAGAGGAAAAGAAATGAAAAGTATATTAATTAAAGACACAACAAAGCAGGAAAGAATCGCTATTATAAAAGAATGGCTTCCGCCAGAGGATGGACTGGAAGAATGTGAGATTGACTTGTGGGAAATGTATCGTGACTACATAGATGGAAAAAAGGAAGTTGCGGAAATTAATGCAGAGTTTCAGACAGATTATTTTGCAGGATAGTAAGAGTTGCATTAGTTTTATGCAATAAGTATTATGATGATGAATGGACAGTTGGCTTATGGTGATATTTCCTGTCAGATAGAGGTAAATGTGGCGACGGATGGTACGAGAGAAATTAGTAGTATTGCATTTTTTACTACATCGGAATACAGCACTCGAAACCGCGAAATGAATGCAAAAAATTTCTTATACAGTGTATTCGCATCGATTCCGGGACGATATGAAGCCTTTTTGGAATCTTGAGATAACTTTCTGTATTTGAACCGATTTGCAGATAGGGCTACGGAAAATTGTCTGCAAAATATGGAAAACAACGGATATTACACTAAGGTAGACAAGATATATATGGTGGAATAGACAATGCCATTGTTCATACAGAATCTCATTACGAAAAATAAATAAAAATTTTTACAGGTGTCAAGAAAAAATACTTGACACCTGTTTTCCTTTGTAGTAATATACCTTAGGATGCTGAAAGAAGTAGGTGAATGGCATGGATAAAATCTTAAAACAGGCACTTCTCTATGATTTCTACGGAGAGCTGCTGACGGCCCATCAGAAAGAAATTTATGAAGAAGTTGTTTTGGATGACTGTTCGCTCAGTGAAGTTGCCGAAACCCACGGAATCAGCCGACAAGGCGTTCATGACTTGATCAAAAGATGTCAGAAGATGCTGGAAGGTTATGAAGAAAAACTGAAACTGATCGAGAAGTTCTGCGCAATCAAAGAAAAGGTTGAGCAAATTGAACAACTGACAAATGAGGTGTCGGAAGAACCGGAAAAGCAGCTGCAGGAGATAAAGAAGTATGCAGCGGAAATATTAGAGGAATTATAATCAATGGCATTTGATAGTTTATCAGAAAAATTACAAAATGTATTTAAAGGTTTAAGAAGTAAGGGACGTCTGACAGAAGAGGATGTAAAGGCTGCTTTAAAAGAAGTAAAGCTTGCACTTTTGGAAGCCGATGTTAACTTTAAAGTCGTAAAACAGTTCATCAAAGCCGTTCAGGAAAGAGCTGTTGGCGAAGAAGTATTAAAAAGCTTAACGCCAGGTCAGATGGTGATCAAAATCGTTAACGAAGAGATGGTAAAACTGATGGGTTCCGAAACTACGGAATTAAAGCTTCGACCATCCAACGAAGTTACGGTCATCATGATGATGGGTCTTCAGGGTGCCGGTAAAACAACCACAGCGGCAAAGCTTGCAGGAAAGTTAAAGCAGAAGAGCAATAAATGGAAACCATTACTGGTTGCCTGCGACGTATATCGTCCGGCTGCGATTAAGCAGTTACAGGTCAATGGTGAAAAGCAGGGTGTTGAAGTATTCTCCATGGGAGACGGACACAATCCTGTAAACATTGCTAAAGCAGCGTATGAACATGCAAAGAATAAAGGATACTCGGTTCTGATCTTAGATACCGCAGGTCGACTCCAGATTGATGAAAACATGATGGAAGAGCTGCAGAATATTAAGAAGGAATTAAATGTAGACCAGAGCATTCTTGTTGTCGACGGTATGACCGGTCAGGAAGCTGTTAACGTTGCAAATACATTCGAAGAAAAGATTGGGATTGACGGTGTCATCTTAACAAAATTGGATGGTGATACACGAGGCGGTGCTGCGCTTTCCGTTCGTGCTGTAACCGGAAAACCAATTCTCTACATTGGTATGGGTGAAAAACTTTCTGATCTGGAACAGTTTTATCCAGACAGAATGGCTTCCCGTATCTTGGGTATGGGCGATGTCCTTACGTTGATTGAAAAAGCTGCAGAAGAAGTGGATCATGAAAAGTCCATGCAGATGATGCAGAATATGAAAAAGAACCAGTTCGGATTCGATGATTACTTGGAAAGTATGAATCAGATGAAGAAAATGGGTGGT
>CAZYUZ010000050.1:0-11359 GCA_964650775.1 uncultured Lachnoclostridium sp.
AATCATTGCTTCCACTGCTGCTCTGGATGCATCCCCAAAGTTTTCAGCACCGAATTTTGCATAAGCTTCCTGTTTGTAAGCTGCAATGATACCACGAGAAGAGTTTACGATTGCGCCAAGTCCATCTTCATCAAAGAAGTGTACAAGGTCTTTGCCCTGTCCGCCCTGAGCACCATAGCCTGGTACTAAGATGAATGATTTTGGCATTACTTTACGAAGAACTTTACCCATTTCAGGATATGTAGCACCTACAACCGCACCGATGTAGCTGTATTTTTCGCCCATGTGTTCTTCTCCCCATGCAGCAACCTTTTCACCAACTAATTCGTAGAGTGGCTTGCCATCGATTAATTGATCCTGGAATTCACCTGAGGATGGGTTAGATGTTTTAACAAGGATGAATAAACCTTTGTTTTCTTCTTTACATACATCGATGAAAGGTTTTACACCGTCAGAACCTAAGTATGGGTTTACTGTTGCGAAATCTTCATGGAAACCTGCAAATGTATTGCTACCAACTTTTACTTTTCCAAGGTGACCTACTGCATAAGCTGCAGATGTAGAACCGATGTCACCACGTTTGATATCACCGATAACTACTAAATCTTTTTCCTGTGCATAGCTTACTGTTTTTTCGTATGCGATCATTCCAGGGATACCGAACTGTTCGTACATCGCGATCTGTGGTTTTACCGCTGGGATTAAATCATAAGTTTTGTCGATAATTTCCTTATTGAACTGCCAGATTGCTTCTGCTGCACCTTCTAATGTTTCGCCATATTCTGCAAAAGCTGCTTTCTGAACATGTTCAGGCACATAGTTTAACATAGGGTCAAGTCCTACTACGATTGGTGCATGTGTTTTTGTGATTTTGTTTACCAGTTTGTTAATCATAACGCATTCTCCTTTATGTTATCTTGATTTTAAAAATTCATATTCTTTTTGAATGATCGTATCATCTGGATACTTGTCCAGATAATCCTCTGCTTTTTCTCTTGCGCTTGTAAAATCGCCCAGTTTTTCATAACAGGCAATTTCTTCCTGCAAAAGATTCTTTAATACACCGGATTCTCCCAGTGCAATGCCGGTCTGCAGTATTTTCAAGGCATCTTCATAGGCACCGTCATCAAAATAACAGCGTCCTACACTTAAATATCCTTCCGCTCCTGCCTTGCCGCTTGCAATGTATTCTTCCAGAAGAATCATTGCATAATTGTGGTCTCCGGCTTCTTCGTAAATGCCTGCCAGATAAAAGCTTCCTTCCGCATCTCCTGCTGCCTTCGCTTCTTCAAAGCATTCCTTTGCTTTTTCGGTATCATTTACCACATTATAAATGATACCCTTGATCAAAGGATCCTTTGTTTCCTGCAAAGCTTTATTCAAATCCGCTTCCGCTTTATCTGCATCTTTCGCTTCCACATAGAGCAGTCCTCTGCCAAGGAGGCTGTTTATATCCTCTTTTAATGCCAAAACTGCAGAATATGTATCGATCGCTCCTGCCAGGTCTCCGCTTCGATACTGGGCAGATGCCTTGTAATGCGCCAGGTCGATTTCTTCCTGTCCAACTTTCATATTGGAAAGCTTCAATGCTTCTTCGTATTTTTCAATGGCACCGCTGTAATCTCCCGCCGCCTGAAGTTCCATTCCTTCCTGCTTTAATGCCTGCTGCTTCTCAGAAATATCTTCCGCAGCTCCACACCCCGGCATGCAAAGGCAAATGGCCAGCAGCAATGATAAGATCTTACCCTTTTTCATTTACATTCCTCCAATAAGATTGGTTCATTGTACATTTTAATATGAATTGGCGCGAAAGTCTACGATAATTCTGTCCAAACTTATATCCTAAGATTTTTCCCGCACTTGTAGTTACCAATGGAACCAAAAGCCACGGCTTTTTCACTTTAAAAAGATGCTTTGCTGTGTTAATTACCAGACGAATCCCCTCTTTTTCAGAACGGATTCCTGCAAAAATCTGCGGATTGTCTGTCTGGGAAACCGCCAGGTCAAAATTTCTGTGGAATTGCTCAATCGCATTGTAATTGTGGGAATGAATCACTTCTGCTTCTGCCACATACGCGATTTTATAATCTTTTTGAATCAGTCCGCCGGCATAGATCATATCTTCATTAAAGATAGTACGTCGGATGAAACCACCCAATTCATCGTAAGTCTCTTTTTCATACATGGCACAGACGTTGGAACAGAAAAACGTCTTAATTCCCAGCTTTTCCAGATCTGCCTTTGATTTCACTTTGGATTCTGCCGGATAATTAAAGCTTCTTGTATACTTCTCGATTTCGCGGCAGGTATCGTTTGGAAGCTGTCTGCCATAAGCCGCCTTGACCTTTTCATCCCAGGAAAATGCATTCACCAGATTTTCCACTAACTTTTCATCCTTTGGCAGCGCATCCTGTGTCATAAACAGCAGATAATTTGCTTTCGAATAAGTCGTTGCCAAATGTCTTGTCCCGCCGTGGTCAAATTCTTCTTTTTTCAGCAAGTGAACCTCACAGAGCGGAAATTTTTCTTCCACCTCTGCCCTCCATGGCGCTTCCCCGGTGTTCATCAGAATGATTTTATTCACTCCAAAACTCTGGTTACTAAGACCATCCAATAATTCATAAAATTCTTCTCCCGGATTGTAGACCGGGATAATTACATCAACAATTTGATTCTTCTGATTCATCGCATCCTCGACTGCACAATGAGCGAGGAACTAATCCCTCGCTCATATTTTTTCTTCATTTAATTAATACACACCTGTGTCGTTTTTAATCTTGTCACTGATTTTTACAACCGTTGCTGATGGTGTATAGTCTTCTGATTCAAACAGATAGTTGTGAAGCTGTTTAACATTCTTTTCCATATCTACCGGAATTACACAAGAACCTGCAGATCCTACGGAATCTGTCACAACATCAAATGGGAAGCCTGTTGTTCCTTTAATGTTATAAGACAATCCATCTGCTGCAATTGCAAGCAGCTGATCTACAGACATATTTGTTGCACACATTGGGAATACCGCTTTAACGATGCTGTCTAACTTAGAGGCACTCATGGTTTTTGCTTTTTTCGCAATTGTTTCAAGTACTTCACGCTGTCTTTCTGTACGTTTGAAGTCATCACCCTGTGTGTAACGGATACGGCAGTAAGAGGTTGCCTGTACACCGTCTAAAGTCTGAAGACCTGTAGATTTTAATTTGCTTGTAGATTTTCCTGTAACCTTAGAAGTTTCAACAGTGTAGTTATTTAAATGTTCGATTTCGTATTCATCAACATCGATTTCGATACCGCCAAGTAAATCTACTACTTCTGATACTGCAAGGAAGTCTACTGACATATAATAGTCAATCTTTAAGTCAAGGTTCATATTCAGCATGGCAACCGCCTGTTCCGGTCCGCCGATGGAATATGCTTCATTACATTTTCTATACTTATCATTTGCAAGATTTAAGTAACTGTCACGGTAAATCGATACGATTTTCACATCTTTTGTATCATTGTTAATACTTGCTACCATGATGGTATCACTTCTGTTACCTTTTCCAAGGGAACCTGCCTGTCTTGTATCAAGACCAAACAGTGCAATGTTGGTGTACTCTTCCATCGCTTCTAAAGTTTCATCTGTCAGTTCATTCACTGATTCTTTAACAACTTTATCATCATAGGAAACTTTACTTAAAAGTTCTGTACGGTTTAATACATATAATACAACCAAAAGCACCACCAAAATCACTGCTTCAATTGCAAATGTGATCATTTTTGCTTTTTTACGCTTCTTTGCTCTCTTGCTGGAAGATTTATTTCCAGATGTTTTTGTCGAAGCTGTTTTACTGCTGGAAGATTTTTTCTTCTTTGTATCTAGCTCTTTGCTCATTGTCAATTCCTTTCTCGATTGCTAATACGCATTTTTGTTAATGAACCCTTTGAAAAAGGTTAAGAATATAATTTTGAAGTCAAGTCCAAGTGTCCAGTTCTCAATATAGTACAAATCGTGTTCAATACGCTTTCTGATCGATGTATCTCCACGATACCCATTGATCTGAGCCCAGCCGGTAAGCCCCGGTCGAACCTGATGTTTTACCATGTATCTTGGAATCTCTTCTCTAAATTTTTCAACAAAAAACGGTCTTTCCGGACGTGGTCCAACAAGACTCATATCCCCCATCAAAATATTGAACAGCTGTGGAAGCTCATCAATACTTGTCTTACGAATAATCTTTCCAACAGGGGTAACGCGAGGGTCGTTCTTTACCGTCCAACCCTTCTTTTCTTTTTTAGGATCCTGTACTTCCATAGAACGGAATTTGTACATCATGAAAGTCTGATTGTGAAGTCCGACTCTCTCCTGTTTATAAATCAACGGTCCTGGTGATGTAAGCTTGATCACGATGGCCGTAATTAACATAACCGGCGAGAACAGAACGATTGCAAAGAGTGAACCTCCGATATCCACAATTCGTTTGATCATCGCATTAAATGTATTCGTCAGTGGAACGTGGCGGATATTAACCACCGGAAGTCCCATCAAATCTTCTGTGTAAGGTTTTGTCGGAATGATATTGTTATAATCCGGAATGAACTTTGTATGAACACCGGATTTTTCACATTCCGCAACGATATGCTCAAGCTTGGAATATTCATTTAAGCCTAAGGTAATCGCGATTTCATCTAACTCGTTTGCCGGTAAAATGTGTTCCAAATCGTCACATACACCGATGACTTTGATTCCTTTATATTCTACCCCGGCTTCCACATTATCATCCAGAATTCCGCAAACTTCATATCCCCACTGCGGATTGCCTTTGATTCTGTCGATATATTCTTCCGCTGCACGGCTGTAACCAACCAGTAAAATGTGTTTTAAATTGAAACCACTTCTTCGAATCTTCCAAAGAGTATATCGAATAATGTTTCTGATACCGATTCCTGCAGCTATATTCAATGCGCAGAAAATTACCAGAACCATTCGTGAGAAGTCTTCTGTAAAATTCGGAAATTCTTTATTAAAAATCTGAAGACATACGATAATCGTAACTAAAACGACTAAGTTTGCCTGCATGACATTGCCTGCTTCCAGACGGCGTCCTTTGACACGCTTTGGCGTATATAAGTTGAATGCAAAATATACAAACAAAGTATACGGTACCAACGGAACCAGCATCCAGCAATAATCCACAAACGGAAGACCCGGATCACCCTTTAATACAGGGAATCGGATTACCCACGCCAAAAGATAGGACGCAACAGTTGCAATCGCATCGATAAACACATGCAGACGATTGAAATGTCTCTGATTATCCTTGATCATAACTATCCACCTAGCTTCTCTTTAACCTTCTAACCATGTTCAGCCAGAGTTCTAACTGAACACATACATAATTCGGCAGATTTTTCCACAAAAATCTGACCTTTCTTTCTCTTTTACAAAGTGCAAAACCTTCCTTTACACCCTGCACATATTCTTTTCCCAAACCTTTTTTCAGGAAAAATGCCCATTTCACAACATGTCCAAAAAGTAAGAACGGGCTGTTCAATATTATTTGCAGAAACGGCATATTTTTATAAGCCAGATATACGCTGTTTCTGGATGAAAGCTTTACTTTAAAAGCATTGTGGGCTGAACCGGAAAAACCGCTTCCCACATGATAAACGATCGCCTTTGGGGCATACACATTTTTATAACCGTGGATTCTTGCACGGTAACCAATGTCAATGTCTTCTAAATATGCAAAATGATTTTCGTCAAAATACCCCAGCGATTCCAACATTTTTTTGCGATAAATCGCTGCACCGGCACATGCTGCAAACACATTTACAGGGGTCTCGTAGTTTTCCACAAGCCCTCCTTTGCCTCTTCCAAATGCCCAGCCAAGTGCGCAGTAGTAATCTCCTGCATCATCCATACGGGTTCTGTCATGAAACTGAACCATTTTTGAAGAACAGGAAAAGATTTTCTCATCACTTTTTATCGCATTTAAAAGTTCTTTTGCAAAGTTTTTGTCAACTTCTGTGTCGTTGTTCAGCAGAATCACATAGTCACTCATCGCGGCTTTGATTCCTGCATTTACTGCACCACAAAATCCGTAGTTCTTATCCATTGCAATGGTTCGAACTCCCGGATATGCGCTTAAATATTCCCGGCTGCCATCTGTTGACCCATTGTCAACCACGATGACTTCCATATTTTCTATATCTTGTGCAAAGACTGCATTTAAGCAATCTTCCAAAAAATGTTTTCCATTATAGTTGGGGATTACAATCGAAACTTCTCTCATGTTATCTTCCCTTTATTTTAAGATCGCTGTCGCCTCCGGTACATAGGAAATGCGATAGCCTGAACTTTTCACATAAGAACAAAGCTGCTGCATTGCATCCTCTGGAGCAGAGCCTTCTTTCGGCTGACATGCATCCAAAAGTTCTCTTCTGACTGCAAATAACTTATGGGATACACCTTCTGTATTCTGCTGCAGAATTGCTTTGTGGAAATATCCTGTAAAACCTTTTGGAAGACCAGCATCCACAGATCTTAGCTTTCCATCTGCATCCGGCTCCATTCTGCCAAAAAGAAGTTCCCCTTTTTCTGACAAAATCCTTCCGCCAGCCATGCCGATACCGCTTCGCAGGCAATTGACCGCAAGCTGCTTCAGACTGTCTGCACTGACGTCACGCAAACCAGCTTCTGCAAAAATCACCACATCGCCATCCAGCTTTCGTTCTTTGGAAATTATTACAAATTTATTAAATTCATTATCATAATATATAACATTTCCCGCATTTTGTCTATCAAAATCAGGTGAAAAATTGTTTAATATTTTCTTAGGATTCTGCCCTTCGCAGGAACAAAGAACCAAATTTACAGACATCTCACTAGGAACCGCATAAGTTGTCTGATAAAATCCATAAAATCTTGTATCTGTCACAATTCCAGATTCACCGCATCTTTTCAGGTGATCTTCCACCGCTCTTTTCCCGGCTTCGTAAGCATAGAGCTTACTCATCGGATTTGTGGCTGTGGAAGCATCGTGGCTTCTCCAGTGATAAAGTACCTGCGGGATATGTACGACACAGTTTGCCTTTTCTGTCAGACGAAGCACGAGATCAAAGTCCTGGGCACCGTCGTATTCTCCACGGAAGCCCCCAACCTGCTCCAACAATTCACGCTTGAACACAAGAAAATGGCAGATATAGTTATTGCTTCTAAGAAGATCCGGATTAAAATCCGGCTTGAAATGCGGCTCAAAATAGTGCTCTAAGTCAAAGGACACTTTATCTTCATCGGTATAAAGCACATCTGCATCAGGATTCTTTGCAATCGCCATACGCATTTCATAGAGTGCATGGAGTTCTAAAATATCATCATGGTCAAGGAGACCAATGTATTCTCCGGTTGCCATTGAAAGTCCTTCGTTGGTATTTTCAGAGATTCCCTTATTTTCTGATAATCGTTTATATTTGACCCTGCTGTCGGATGCTGCATATTCTGCGACCACTTTTTCCACACTATCGTCTTTACTTCCATCTGCTAACAGCAGTTCAACACGACAAAAAGTCTGTCCAAGGACAGACTCTATCATTTGTCTCAAAAAGTTCTCAGGCGTCTGAAAGGTCGGAACCACAATGCTGAAAGTAATCTCTTTCATAAAATTACGCTTGCGCTGTGCTTCTAACTCTTCTTTGGTTGGAAGGGCTGCAAGGCGTTCCGCCTCATAGTTTTTCTGCGCCTCGTTTTTGGCTTGTTTTTCTTTTACTTTATAGTAAGTATTGGATACTCCATTTTTTTTGATTTCCCCACAGAGACGGGACATCAAAGAAAATATTTTTGCCATTTTAAAGCTCCTAGAAAGTTACTTCTCCATCATGAGAGATTAAGGATACAGAAGATACTGTTGCGATTTCAGAAACAGCTTTTACAAGCTCTGCTTCTTTTGTTACGCGAACTTCAATGATCATATCAAGGTGACCAGCGCTTACGTTTCTTGATTTTACTTTGCAAACTTTACCAGCTGCTTTTACTGCGCCAAGAATTGCTTCTTCTGCGTCAAGCTCAGATGCGTTTACAACGAGCATCATTGGAGCTTTGGAGGTTGGAATCAGGTCAAGACCGATAATACCAACTGTTACGAGTAAAGATGTAAGCAGTGCGATTTCGTAGAGACCTGCACCACAGATGATACCGATGGAGATAGACCAGAATAAGAATACTAAATCCATTGGATCTTTAATCGCTGTACGGAAACGGATGATTGATAAAGCACCAACCATACCGAGGGAAATTACTAAGTTGGACTGCATCGCTAAAATGATGGCAGATGTTACAACTGCAAGTGCAACTAAGGAAATATTAAATGTTTTAGAGTAGAATGTTTTTCTTGTTACGACTCTGTAAATTACGAAAATGTAAAGTGCAATGAGTGCTGTCACTGCAAGTGTTGCTGCAATACGACCTGTGCTGATGTCACCGCCTGTAAAGCCTTCTAAAAATGATTTTTTGAAAATATCAGAAAAATTTGCCATGTCCTATGTACGCTCCTTTACTTTATTATTAAATACTGAATTTTCTGCATAAATAAAATTTCGAAAATGCCGTCTGTCTTAAATTGTTAAGATGTAACGCCTTATAAATGTAGTCCGGAAGGAATTCATCGAATTTTACTTCCAGTACATGCTGACCTGCCGGCATGATCGGTCTTTTGTTAATTTCTTTATCTAAAAATGTTTCAAGCTTGTTACAGGATGAAATATTTTTATCCAATGTAATTCGCACGTTACCGAGTTTGTAAACATACGGTACGCGGTCGTATTCAACGATGATCTTTGGTTTCATCATCGTTGTTTTCATCAGAAGCAGCAGCTTCTGCAGAACCGGATGGTAATCTTTGCTGTCCGGAAGGATTTCCCCCTTCATCAGTGTTCTGCACTGTTCTTCTGTCAATGGGCAGGAAAGCTTTAATGTCTTTCCATGCTCTTTTTTCTTAAGCTCCAAACTGATCTTGTCTGTACTTCCGTTATAAATTCTGATACGGAACTTTTCACGAGGATCAGTTCCATTCTCATTTTCATAATAACATCTATTATAGTAATCGTCAAAGTACAAACTGCGAATCTGATACATTCCACTTTCACCCACGTGGGAATCCAATGGAATCAGATGCTGTATACGCCCCTGTATGAGCGCAAGCTCTGCAGCGGTACAGATGTATTTGAGTTCGTGACGATATTTTTGTTTTTCCACTTTATCAAATATCAAAAGAATTCCTCCTCTGCTTAATTTTCGAAATAATCAAAATTATACAATGCTTTATCCAAAAACTCAAGACGTTCCGTGGCGTAACTTAATAATTCTTCGCAGGAATCCGCATGAATTCCTTCCGGCCAACGTTCCTTGTCTCTTTCAAAAGCACCAGAATTACGCAGCTGGGAGTCCAGCTCCAAAATCATTTCTTCCAGTTTTTCATTGGTCAGAACTGTGTTTCGAAGCATCGTATACATATTTTCCATATATTCCACACTGCCGTTATAATCAGTTTCCAGCAAACGATCCCCCACATCCCAGCTTACACGGTCATCCATGGTTTCTCTTTCATAAGCGGTATAATAAGGATTTACTTCTCCGACAGATACATTGCCCCAGGTCAAATCCATATCCCACGGTGCAAAATAAAATTTATAATTATGTTTCAAATCATCATTATATTTTGCAACATAAAATACATTTTTCGCCGTATGGTCATGCCCTGTAATTATCTGCAAGAACAGCCACAACCTGAGAGCACTTTCTTCATTAATTAAATCCTGGTTCTCCCGCTCTAAAAACTCTTCATCTTCCAGAGTCATCATTGCTGCAAGTCTTGCAATTGGTTTCCAAAACTTTGTGCCCTCTGTGATAATTCCATCTTTAATGGCAAATCCACACACTTCTGCATAAGGGTCTGTCTCTTCATTAAAATCTTTATAATGATATTTCAGACTACCAGGATTTTTCCGCTTGTAAGAATAATCCTCTTCTGCCAAATCTAACTGTTTTCCATCTACCGGCTCCATCAGTCCATACAAACCGCAATATCTGTTGTCTGCAAACACTTCCACATAAATCATTTTCGGTCCGTAATAGCTGGTCTCAGAAACTGCTCCTGCACCGAAAGTGTCCCAAACTTTCATGGATAATTGATCTCTCAGCTTCGTATCGTCATTATAGAGAGCATGCAGTATCCAATCATCATCTTTGCGCATACCAAACAACGATAGTTTGTTCAGCTCGGTTACTCCATCTGCCCTTGTAGTTGTCAGATTAATCTTGTAACCCTTTTTCGGAAACATCCGGCTTGTATTGCCTCGGATATGTCCGTTGTATTCCGACTGCTGCGTTCCATGCAAAGTAAAATCAGTATCAAAAAATACTGCCGTACCAGTAATCTCCTCAGCCGCATAGAACCCTTCATTCGTAGCAAGATCAATCACCGGAAGCCCTGTAAAAGCGACATAATATTCTGACCAGAACTGCTGGTCGAACACAATCACTTTCAATTTCTCACCTGATGCAATCAGTTCCTGCTTGTCCACATCCGTTATGTCTTCCTGAAAAAGAATCTGATATTCCGGCTGACCACTGGCAAACGTCATCTTTTCCCACTGGGATTCCTCCATATCTAAGGAAACCAAAAAGGTATTTGTCTGTTCATCAAATGGTAAGCGAATCTCATTGCAGAGAAGTGCAGTAAATTCAAGCTCGTCTGTCTTACTCAAATTTGCTTTCACTTCCTCAATTTGCCGAGGATTCACATTGTTAAAGACGGTAAAATTTTTCAATTGTAATCGATTTATTAAAAGAAAACTGCTTACCAGCATTATCATGCTAATAAACATGAACACTTTTTTTGTCATCTTATTTTCCTCATATTCCGTTATATTATACCATTCCAAATGTCAGATTGCAAGGCAATGACATCCAGTTATATTTTCCTCTTCTCCTACTGTTTTTATTCTATTTTGAACTAATTCCTTATAATTTTATTAATTTTTCCCATATTCTTTGACAGTTCTGATATTTTCCTTTAAATTGTAACTAGCAAACAAAAATTTGGAGGAAATATAATGAAAAAACATACGATCACATTATTCGCGATGCTTCTCCTTCTATCTTTCAGTATTTTCGGTTGCAGCAAAGAAGATACTGAACCGGTGACCGTTCCGGATACCGTTGTGGAAGAAACACCTGTTGCGGAAGATCCAATCGAAGAAACTGAAGCGACTGATATTATAGAAGAAGCTGAAGAAGAGGAGGAAGAAGAACCTGCTTACCCATTCTGGTGGGAATTACACGACTATAACGAAGATCAGGAAGTTCTTGCTCAGGATG
>CAZYUZ010000051.1:0-1190 GCA_964650775.1 uncultured Lachnoclostridium sp.
GTTAATCCTTCTTTCACCGCAAGATTAAATGGTCTGTTTACTGTGTATGTACCATTTTTGATGTTTTCTACGCTTGCATCTACCCCATCAATCTTTAAAGCTTTGACTGTGTCATTCATAGATCCGAGAGAAATGTAGCCAATTGCGTATTCATCATTTGCAACTGTTGTCATCATAACGGATGTGTTGTTAGTGATTGTTGCTTCTACTGTTGTGTAGTCAATTTTTTCACCAGCTTCGTTTTTCTGTTCTACACCGAAAAGTTCGATGAAAGCTCCTCTTGTACCAGAACCATCTTCACGTGAAATTACTGCGATGTCATTGTCATAGTCGAAGTCAGATTCTGCTGCAGGTGCTTCTGCTTCTTCAGTTTCTACTGTTTCTTCTGCTGCAGGTGCTTCTGCTTCTTCGCTTCCGCCGCATCCTACAAGTGCTGTTGCAGCAAGAGCTGCTACCATTAATAATGTTACAATTTTCTTTTTCATAATTCTTCTTAAATCTCCTTGTTTTGTTTAAAACTGTTTACTTAGGTTTCAAAACGATCGTCGCATCAGGTCCTCCTGACAGATTTTAGGATAAACTCCTTTTGTAAAATACAACATCCATTCTTTGTGAAAATTATGTAAATAAAATGTGATATTTTTTTCGGCATTTTAAAGAATCATTTACATTTTTCCGGTAGACTTTTTTCAGGGATTTATGTAGAATAAAAATGATGTAATTACATATTTCAAAGGAGAAAGGTACTATGAAAATTCAGAACATTAACAACATCGACAAATTCTTCCAGGTAGTTGACTCTTGCACAGGTAAAGTTGAACTTGTTACAGGCGAAGGCGACAGATTAAACTTAAAATCAAAATTATGCCAGTATGTTTCTATGGCAAACATTTTCTCTAACGGGGAAATTCCAGAGCTTGAAATCATCGCTTACGAAAAAGAAGATATCGATAAATTAATCGCTTTCATGATGGGAAATTAATCGTCTTTGGACATGCAATGAGCCACGCATTTTCGCGTGGCTCATTTTATATTTCTTTCACACTAGTTCTTTACCTACTATTTTTACCTACTATTTCTTCTTGCTATTTCTTTTCTTGCTATTTCTTTTCTTGCTATTTCTTCTTGCTATTTTTTCTTGCTGGGCATAGATAAAATAATTTGCTCTCACCAGCCACAGTATTTCAGTG
>CAZYUZ010000051.1:1290-11304 GCA_964650775.1 uncultured Lachnoclostridium sp.
CTTACTAAGATTCTCCAAGCAAACAAAAGGCGCCGTTTTTCAACGACGCCATAAAATCCAGTCTTCTTATTTTTCAGGAATTCCATATTTTTCAATGATATAGTCCATATCCTTATCGCCTCTGCCTGAAAGGTTAATGAGGATAGAACCTTTGCCCATCTTTTTCGCAAGTTTCATACCATAAGCTACTGCATGAGCGCTTTCGATTGCAGGAATGATACCTTCCAGTCTGGAAAGCTTAAAGAATGCATCAATGGTTTCATCATCATTAATCACATCATATTTTACTCTGCCAAGCTCATGTAAAAATGCATGTTCCGGACCTGAGGATGGATAATCCAGACCGCTTGCAACAGAATAAACCGGAGCTGGTTCTCCATTTTCATCTTTTAACATAATACTGTTAAATCCATGCATAACGCCTTCTGTACCATACTGTAAGCTTGCAGCATGATCTCCAAGTGCTGTTCCGCGTCCCAAAGGTTCAATACCGTAAATATCAACCGGGTCATTTAAGAAGCCTGCAAACATACCTGCTGCATTAGAACCGCCGCCTACACAAGCTACCACTGCATCTGGAAGTTCTCCTGTCATATCAATAAACTGTTCTCTTGCCTCGATACCAACAACGCTCTGGAAATCACGAACCATCATTGGGAATGGATGTGGTCCAACAACAGAACCGATGCAGTAGATCGCATCTTTGTATTCCTTGCTGTATGCTTCAAATGCTGCATCAACTGCTTCTTTTAATGTTGCAAGTCCGTGAGTTACTTCCACAACATTTGCACCAAGAATCTTCATTCTTGCTACGTTTGGAGCCTGTTTCTTAATATCAACAGATCCCATGTAAATGTCACATTCCATACCAAAGTAAGCTGCTGCTGTTGCCATCGCAACGCCATGCTGTCCTGCACCTGTTTCAGCGATAACTTTCTTCTTACCCATATATTTTGCAAGTAACACTTCACCCATACAGTGGTTCAATTTATGAGCGCCTGTATGGTTCAAGTCTTCACGTTTTACATAAAGCTGTACATCACCGATAGAGTTGGAAAGTCTTTCCAGATGAGAAATTGGTGTTGGTCTTCCCTGAAATTCCTTACGGATACGGCGAAGTTCTGCAATAAATTTACGAGATTTACAGATTGTAAAGTAAGCATCATTAATTTCTGCCATGGCAGCTTTTAATTCATCAGAAATATATACGCCGCCGTACTTTCCAAAGTATCCATTTTTATCTGGGTAGTTCTTAAAGTAAGTGTCAAAATCGATTCCGTTAAACTGCATAATTAATTCCTCCAAAATAAATATTTTGCCCGAAACTAAAACATCCTTGACAGAATTTTAGTTTCTGTCAAGGACGAATAAATCATTATCCGCGGTGCCACCTTGAATTCACGGGCAATCCGTGCTCTTTGTAAGATACCATCATATCTTTGGCAACTGACGTGTGCCGAAACGTTACAGAATACTTTGTGAAATCACATTTCCTCTGTACCCTCAGCGGTCCATTTGACAACTTGTTTCTCACCTGACTCTCAGCAACACAGGCTCTCTGTAAAGGCATCATTGCCGTTATCTCCGCTTCAACGGTTTACTTTATGAAATTGATTATGTTATACCACTATGATATTCATTTGTCAATCAAAAGTTTCTAGACTTCCAGTTCTTCAAAGGATTTTATAATTTGTTTTACACCAGGCTTTCCTTCATGCTTTTTCGCAACGCCCATACTGTCCACAACTACAATATTTCTACATCCTGCCTCATACGCATCTCTGATTCCACTGTCAGAATCTTCAAAAATCAGACATTCTTCGATTGGCACGCCAATCACATCTGCCGCATATTGAAACATTTTTACTTTATTTTCAAAGCTGCCATCATCGTAAACAATTTTCTGCGGATCAAACCACTTTGCAAGTTCAAAGGATTCTACAAAAAAATCGATGTTTGGTTTGATAGATGCACTTGCAATCGTAAACGGAATCTTTTCTTCCACCAATTTGTCAAAAAAATCATGGGCTCCTGCTACCAGATGAAACATTTCCTGATCTTCCCTGCAAAAGTCTCTGTAAAATGCTTCTTTTAATTCAGAGTATCTGGTCAGCTCTGCTTCATCACATTCTTTTCCAAGCAGATATTCAATGGCACGATTGTTCGGTACTCCATAAAAATGTGCCTGCATTTCTTCCAGTCCGATTCCAAAGCCACGAAGTTCTTCTGCCATCTTCCCCCAGGCTAATACATGTTTCTCACTATCAAAAAATAGGGTTCCATTAAAATCAAAAATCACACCTTTGCAATTGTAAATCATTTTTTTCATCTCCCTTATATGCCTGTAAAACATCTGCCTCTATTTTAACATCTTTTATGCAGAAAAAATACCCTCTGCTTTCGCAAAAGGGTACTTTTGGGGGTAAGTAATGATTTTATACACAAATTTTCCAGAATTCATTATCACAATTATCTTTCAGGACTCTATACAGTTCGCGAATGATACAGTTTCCTTCCCTGGAATCCGCGGTTACGCAAACTCCGGTTGCATCTGCCCAGGATAATGCAATCTTTCTCTGGTCTACATTTACATTGCACAAAAATGGAGTTTCCAAAGCCTTTCCATCTTTTCCTCCGGAAACACTCATCACAATACTGTAGATAAGTGAGGTTGGCTTTCTGATATTATCAGCATAACGATCTTTAAAATAATTTTTCATAAAAACTTTCATGCGATAGTAATTCTTTTCATCCAGCTCTGAATTTCTGATAGAACTGATTCCTTCATGGGTCGTATATAATCTCCAGTCATTTTTCATGGCACACCCTCACTTTTTTATGAAACACATCCGAACACTTCTACTATTATGATAATTATGTTAATAAAAAAGTTTGAAAAAAATACATCTAAAAAACTTAATTTTTTCTTAATAATTCTAGGTGTACATAACTTCTACCAAAAATAATCCCTGTGCTGGTGCTGTAAATCCTGCCGCACCGCGATCCATTGCATCTAAAACACTCTGCATTTCTTCCGGCTTGCGATTTCCTCTCCCCACTTCAATGAGAGTTCCTGTCAGAATTCGAACCATATTGTAAAGGAAGCCGTTACCGGTGTAACGAATTGACACAATTCCATCTTTTTCCACGATCTCAATAGAATTGATGGTTCTCACTGTGGACTTTTTCATTTTTTTGTTCGCACAAAATGTTTTAAAATCATGCGTTCCCACAAAATAAGCTGCTGCCATTCGCATAGCTTCTAAATCCAAAGGATTTTCCTCACGCATGACATACTTTCTCTGGAACACATTGGCAATCTCACCGTTATCGATACGATATTCGTAGGTTTTGCCCTTCGCCGTCAGCCTTGCGTGAAATCGCTCATCCACAATTTCCACTTTTAAAACACGAATATCCTTCGAAAGATACTCATTCAGTATCTTTTTGATTTCTTCCACAGAATACTCTTTGAACTTTTCTTCTGAAGAGCTCTCCGGTACATGAAAATTCGCCACTTGCCCCAGCGCATGCACTCCTGCATCGGTTCTCCCAGAGCCATGGATTTCAATGGACTCTCCATATATTCTTTCAAGAATCGCTTCTAACTTTCCCTGTATGGTGTTGTCCGTGTTTCCCTGCTTCTGCCAGCCATTTAATTTTGTGCCATCATATTGTAATGTTAATTTATAATTCATATTTCTTCTCTGCACAGTGAATTCCCCTTGATTTTCAATAAATTCCATGCAAACTTTCCTTAAAAATTCACAGTTCTCTTGGAAATTGGGCATATACAAATTTTTTTACTTCTAATAGCCACAATTTTCCATAAATCTTGCTCTTTCGCCCTAAAAATGGGCATATATAAAAATTTTCTTAACATACTTCCCAAAAACTCAAAAAAAATGTGATTTAGAGCTAAAAAATCTGGCTTTTCTGGGCATAGCTAGTTTATTTTTTCATATACGCCCAACCATAGCGCCAATGCAGCAATAAAATTCACTTTTTGTGGGCATGAGAACTTACTTTTCTCGTATACACCCATTTCGGTCAAAAAAGTGTCCATTTAGTTCAAAAAAGCTACCTCTTCACAAAAAAGTTCCCTTTCCAAACAAAAACGTATCAAATTTCACCTCAAAATAATATGCAAAAAACACACAGTCCACTTAACCCCGCAAACTGTGTGTTTAAAACCATATTATTTTTCAAATTTTACAACTGCTTCTCTCGCCGCTGTTAAATATTCCACATTTGCCTGTGCAAAGTCACCTGCATCTGCAAGTTCTGCCAAATGTAAATCGATTGGAAGCTTTCCAAGGACTGGAAGATTTACACTTGCTGCAACTTCATCGATATTGCTTGTTCCAAATACTGCGAATTCTTTACCGCAGTCAGGACATTTGATAAAACTGTAGTTTTCTACAAGACCAAGTACCGGAATATTCATCATATTTGCCATGTTGAGGGCTTTCTTTACGATCATCTTTACAAGATCCTGTGGAGATGTTACAACAACGATTCCGTCTACTGGAAGTGACTGGAATACTGTTAATGGAACGTCGCCTGTTCCTGGAGGCATATCTACGAGAAGGTAATCTACTTCTCCCCACATTACTTCACTCCAGAACTGTTTTACCATGTTTGCAAGGACTGGTCCTCTCCATACAACTGGGCTCTCTTCATCTGGAAGCAAGAGGTTGATGGACATTAAACGGATGCCGTTTGCTGTTAATAATGGTTCGATACCATCATCAGTCGCCATTGCCGGTCCGTGTACACCAAACATTTTTGGAATAGATGGACCTGTAATGTCTGCATCAAGGATACCTACGATATATCCTTCTTTTGCAAGAAGATTTGCTAAGGATGCTGTTACGAGTGATTTACCAACACCGCCTTTACCGCTGACAACACCAATCACGTGTTTTACATTTGAATAAATGTTCTGTTCAACGAGCATGCTCTGTGGATTATTCTTGCTTGGACATCCCTCACAGCTTTCTCTTGAACAAGTGCTTTTGCTTGCGCATTCTTTTTCTGACATGTTACTTTCCCCACTTATCTTTTATTATTTCTGTTCAGATACTCTGAACATTTTCTTTACGTTTCTTTCGATTCCATGCAATGTACTTTTAACAGGTTCGTCGTTCCGGATGTTCCAATAGGCACACCGGCTGTCAGTACGATGACGTCTCCATCGCTTGCCATAGAGGCCTTCTCTACCGCTTTGATTGCCTCTGTAAAGAGCTCGTCCAATCCTTCCTTTTCTTCAATCAAAATCGGAATAATTCCCCAGCTTAAGGATAACTGGCGGTATGTCTGCTCTTTCGAAGTACATGCAATGACAGGGCAGAATGGACGATATCTGGAAATCATATAAGCAGTTCTGCCAGATTCCGTTACAGTAACGATCGCCTTGGCATTTAGCTCCATAGCTGCATTCACCGTTGCTTTGGAGATTGCATTGGTAATGCTTCCTTCCGTCGGCAGTTTATTCTGCAGAAATCGCTTTCTGTAATCAATATCCTGCTCTGTACGTCCTGCAATGCGCACCATTGTACGGACACATTCCAGCGGATAATTTCCAGAAGCAGTCTCACCCGATAACATAATGGCGCTGGTACCATCATATACCGCATTGGCAACATCGTTTGCCTCTGCTCTGGTCGGTCGTGGATACTGCATCATGGAATCTAACATCTGAGTCGCTGTAATGACCTGTTTTCCGACACCATACACCTTTTTGATGATTTCCTTCTGGATAACCGGAACTTCCTCCAGCGGAATTTCCACACCCATATCTCCTCTGGCAACCATCACACCGTCTGCCAGACTCAAAATTTCATCTAAGTTTTCTACACCCTGACTATTTTCAATTTTTGCAATGATTTTAATTTTTTCACCGCCAAGCTCCTTTAAAATGTGTCTTAACTCCCGCATATCCTCCATGGTACGCGTAAAAGAAGCTGCCACAAAATCAAATCCCTGCTCTACGGCAAATCTTAAATCATTATAATCCTTTTCATTAATAAATGGAAGACTTAAAGCGACACCAGGCACATTTACACCCTTTCTGGCAGAAATCACACCCGTATTTTTTACAAGGCAGCGGATTTCATCGCCAACTACACTCTCGACTTCCATTTCTACCAGCCCATCATCGATGAGGATCCGGTTTCCCGGAGTCACATCATAAGGCAGACCGGAATAGGTAATGTAAGCACTCTCTTTATTGCCCAGAATTTCATTTGTAGTCAGGGTAAACAACTGCCCCTGCTTTAGTACAATCTGCTTCTGTTCAAAATCCCCGAGACGGATTTCCGGTCCCTTGGTATCAAGCAGTGCCGCTACAGGGACATTCAAATCCTCCCTCAGTCGTTTTAACATCGCAAGTCGCGCTCCATGCTCCTCATGACTTCCATGAGACATGTTGAATCTGGCAATGTTCATGCCCTCCAGTATCATCTGACGTAAAATATTTTCATCATCCACTGCAGGGCCAAGAGTACATACAATTTTCGTTTTTCTGATCACTTCGAAGCTCCTTCCTACCGGAAGCGACTACATTCGAAATGCTCCATCGTTTCCAGACAGTTTAATACTTCCTGATATCTTTGCGGCAATGGACCTTCCTCCACCACAATGTCCAGAGAAGCAGCAATGCTGTCCAAAAGATGGTCATCAATTCTCTTTCTAAGATCTCGTAACATTTCCAGCTTTTCAGCCAGTGTATCCAGATCTAAAAATGCCAGAAGATCCGGATTGACTCCAGCAAGTTCTGGGTCCGGCTCATTTACAGATACCACTTCCTGAACCACTTTTGCTTCCTCTGCTTTTTCAGGTTTAGCAACAGTATTTCCAAAGTTTTCCGATTTTATGAGCTCAAATCTGTATTTTTGTGTAACGTTCGGGTATTTTTCTCTATCTACTTCACTAACGAACATCTCATATGGTCTGACATAAGTACGAAAATCTCCATACAGTGCCTGATAGACCACCATCTTTTCCCCTGTTTCAGAATGTTCTGCCACAGTCACGATCTGGTAGAGTTTGTCTTTGAAATGTTTATAGAACTGTCCCGGTTGTACCAATCTTTCCATTAATCCTCTTTTCCATTCCAGCAATATGTACAGAGCTTGCAAGGTTCAATACCGATTGCTTCGATCATATCGTCCAGTCTTAAAAAATCTAAGGTTGTAAAGTTTAACTGTTTGCGGATTTCTTCAACCATCTCTTTATATTTTGGATGATCCGGATCCGCATACTGCTTTAATACTTCATCTGAAACTTCTTCTGTTCCTTCAAAGTCACGGATAATTCTTCTTGTAATCAAATCCATGACTGATTTCGAACGGGAGAAGTTCAAATATTTACATCCGAATAACAATGGCGGACATGCAGGTCTTACATGTACTTCCTTCGCACCATTTTTGTAAAGGAATTCGGTTGTTTCACGAAGCTGAGTTCCACGTACGATAGAATCGTCGATTAATAAAAGCTTCTTATCTTTAATCATTTTATGCACTGGAATCAGTTTCATACGTGCAACCAGATTTCTCTGTTTCTGGTTTGTCGGCATGAAAGAACGAGACCAGGTCGGTGTATATTTAATAAATGGTCTTGTATATGGAATCTTTGTGTAATTAGAATATCCAATCGCATGAGCAAGACCGGAATCCGGTACACCTGCTGCATAGTCAGGGAATACCTTTCCTTCATCACGTTTTGCGAGCATTTCACCACAGCGGTAACGCATATCTTCTACGTTCACACCTTCGTAGGTTGCTGTTGGATAACCATAGTACACCCAGAGGAAAGAACAGATTTTCATCTCATCCCCTGCTTCTCCAATCGTCTTTCCTTCTTCTGCATTAAAGAAATAGACTTCTGCTGGTCCCAATTCATAATAATCTTCAAAATCAAGGTTCATATATGCGAAGCTTTCAAAGGTCGCACACATTGCTCCCTCTTTTTTACCAATCATGACTGGAGTTCTTCCCATACGGTCACGTGCTACATAAATGCCTTCTTTTGTTAAAAGCATAATGGATAATGATCCCTCAACCAGTCCCTGTACATAGCGGATACCTGCTAAAATGCTGTGCTTTGTACACATCAGCGCTGCAACAAGCTCTGTTGCATTGATCATACCACCACTCATTTCCTGAAAATGGCTGGTACCTTCTTCATAGATTCTTGCGACCAGTTCGTCATGATTGTTGATCTTACCAACAGTTGCAATCGCAAAGCTTCCAAGATGCGACTGGATCAGCAATGGCTGTGGTTCAAAGTCTGAAATACAGCCGATACCGATGTTTCCTTTCATCTCATTGGCATCTTTGTCAAATTTTGTACGAAATGGCGCATTTTCAATGTTATGGATTGCGCGAGAGAAACCTTTTTCCTCGTTATATACAGCCATACCGGCACGTCTCGTTCCAAGATGGGAATGATAGTCTACACCATAAAATAACTCTGTTACGCAATCTTCTTTGGACGCAACTCCAAAAAATCCACTCATTTATCTTCCTCCTAATATCACATCGCAGCTTATGCAAACTTTTCAATGACTTCTTTGTTTGCTTTCATTGCAGCTTCTTCCATCTCTACTCTGTGAGCAAGAAGTTTTTCTTTGATTTCAGGATGTTTTACCGCGATAATCTGTAATGCAAGATAAGCTGCATTTTTCCCACCGTTGATTGCAACCGTTGCTACAGGGATTCCTGGCGGCATCTGTACGATAGACATCAGTGCATCCATACCGTCAAGTACAGAACCTGATAAAGGTACACCAATTACCGGAGTTACTGTCTGAGAAGCTACAACACCTGGAAGGGCTGCTGCCATACCTGCTGCAGTGATAAATACTTCTGTTCCGTTGTTGTTTGCTTCTTCAATAAAGGAAGAAAGGCCGGCATGTGCACGATGTGCTGATAAACAGCGAACGTCCACTGCTACGCCATAAGATTTTAAAATGTCCACTGCCGCTTCCATCTTTGGAAGATCGGATGTGGAACCCATAATGATTGCTACTCTCATTTTTCTCCTATCCTTAATATTTTTTCATTACCCCTCGTAAACATAAAAAGCGACCAGGTTTGGAAAAATTTCCAAACCTAAGTCCGCTTAAATTTTTTACTGATTACGTGATGCTGTGGAGTCTTTTAATACTACGTCGTGAGCACCGCCTTCTACGATACTTACGGAAGATACTAATGTAATCTTTGCTTTTTCCTGTAATTCAGGAATTGTAAGCGCACCACAGTTACACATTGTTGATTTAATTTTTGCTAATGATAAACCAACGTTATCTTTTAAAGAACCTGCGTATGGTACGTAAGAGTCAACACCTTCTTCAAAGCTTAACTTCTTATCGCCGCCAAGGTCGTATCTCTGCCAGTTTCTAGCACGTGCAGAACCTTCGCCCCAGTATTCTTTCATATACTGACCGTTGATCATTACTTTATTTGTTGGAGATTCATCAAAACGGGAGAAATATCTTCCGAGCATAATGAAATCACTACCCATTGCAAGCGCGAGTGTCATATGATAGTCATGAACGATACCACCATCGCTGCAGATAGGTACATAGATACCTGTTTCTTTATAATATTCATCTCTTGCTTTTGCAACTTCGATGGTTGCTGTAGCCTGTCCACGTCCAATACCCTTTGTTTCACGAGTAATACAGATAGAACCGCCGCCAATACCAACTTTTACGAAGTCAGCACCGCATTCTGCAAGGAATCTGAAACCGTCTGCATCAACAACATTACCAGCACCAACTTTTACTGTATCGCCATAATGTTCTCTGATCCATGCGATTGTAATTTTCTGCCATTCACTGAAACCTTCACTGGAGTCGATACATAAAATATCTACACCTGCTTCTACTAATGCAGGTACACGTTCTGCGAAGTCTCTAGTGTTAATACCAGCACCAACAACGTATCTCTTCTTGTCATCAAGAAGTTCGTTCTGGTTTGCTTTTTTAGATTCATAGTCTTTTCTGAA
>CAZYUZ010000052.1:0-11071 GCA_964650775.1 uncultured Lachnoclostridium sp.
GATGTTGAAAATAAGCTGACTTTCGCACCATTCGCAAGTGGTAACGCATCATCTTCGTTTGATAAAAGTGCTGCACCTTCTGCTTCAACCTGTTTAACAACTTCACTACCTCTTGCTAATCTGTCTGCTTCTGTTGCAAAATCACCTTCATAGTAAACTGCGCTCGCATCTTCATTTTCTAATTCCCAGAATGTTCCGCCTGTGAACAACGCAATTGTGTTATCAAACATTGAAACAATGACTGTTGCGATAATTAAGATTACCGCAAGAACACCACTGAAAATTGATAAGAACTTCCAAGGTCTTCGCATCTTTCTAAGAGCTTTTTTGTAAGCTTTTTTCTGAGCCTTTTTCTGAGCTTTTAACTCTTTGTCCATTACTTTTCCTCCCATTTTTTGACGCGCCTACATCCAGTTGGAGCTGTCTACTTTTGCAGCAGAATATTCCGGACGAGGTTTATCTGTTTTGTAAATTACCGCAGAATCTACACAGTTACCTGCTTTTACTTCCAGGTTATTTGTAGCTTCCATTGGCAGTTTAAATTTGAAAACATGTTCTCCCTTCTTGGTTTCCACGAGTTTTCCATTATTGTACAGTGATACTTCTTTACATGTAGAGTATACTGTGATGTCTGTTACCGCTTCTGTACGGTATTCATATCTTCTGCCCGCTAAATATACAAATGGAGCTTCTGTCCAGTATGCTTTGTATAAGTAGAAACAGTCTTTTTTCAGTTTACGGTCGAATGTTACGAGACCTTTGTGGTTCATACCCGGTTCGCCGCCCTGATTTCTTGCATCAGCTGCAAAGTCGAACATGTTCCATACGTAGTTACCCCACATATATGGATGACGTTTGAAGCATTCCAGCATGAATTCATGATATTTATTCTGATATTCTTCTGTGTTATCACCGCGTTTAGGTTTTGCCGCATGCAAGTTTGGCATACCTTCAGCGCCGTATTCAGAGAAGCCTAAGCATCGTTTTGGATAAAGGATTCTCCAAAGCTTAATCCACCAGTCATTTAAGAAGAATCCCGGAACATACCAGCCAAGATATAAGTTCCAGGCAACGATATCAGAAATGTGTGCAACTTTATTCCAGTGGATACACATTGCATAGCATGCAAGGGTTGTCACACGGGTTGGATCCATTTCTTTTACCATCTTCTGTAATACACGATGGTTTTCTAACATCTGTTTCTTTAAGGCTCTTCCCGAAATTGTGATTTCGTTAGAGAGTCCCCATGTTACAATACATGGATGATTGTAGTTCTGAATGATCAGTTCCTTCATCTGAGAAATAGTATTTTCATTTCCGTTTGCCAGATGTTCTGAAATATATGGAATTTCTGCCCAGACTACCATACCGTATTTATCACAAAGATCATAGAAATACTGGTCGTGCTGATAATGAGCAAGACGGATTGTATTTGCACCAATTTCACGAATCAGTTCCATATCTTTGTCGTGGTGTTCTTTTGTAATGGCATTTCCAATGCCTTTGAAATCCTGATGACGGGATACACCGTGCAGATTGTATGGTCTGCCGTTTAAATAGAATCCTTTGTCAGGGTCAAAAGAGAAATAACGTACACCGCAAGTAGTTTTCACTTCATCGACCACCTTGCCGCCTACTGTTAATTCTGCTTTTACTGTGTAGAGATATGGATCAGCCACACCATCCCAAAGATGTACATTTTTCACATTTAATACTGTGTTTGTTCCATTACCTTCGGAAACTTTATTACCTTCTGCATCCAGTAATGTCACTTTTACGTCGCCTTCTAAGTTTGTCCATGTTTCCACGCGGATGTCAGCATCTTTATCTTTAACTTCCGGTGTCACTTTAATGCCCGGACCTGCAAAGTGGTCAAGGTCAAAATGTGATTTGGAAACAGTGAGAAGTTCTACATCTCTGTAGATACCGCCGTAGAATGTAAAGTCTGCTTTCTGTGGATATACTCTGTCATTTACACTGTTGTCCACATAAACAACCAGATGGTTTTCAGCTTCCAAAAGTGCTGTCACATCATTACGAAATGTGGAGTAACCACCATCATGAGTACAAACTTCTTTGCCGTTTAATACGACTTTCGCACTGGCATTGACACCGTGAAACTGTAAATATACAAGTTCTGTTTCTGCATCAAATTCCGGTTTTGCAAATGTTTTTTCGTAGCTGCAAGTACCGCGCCAGTAATCATTCCCACCATCCTGGCCGTCAATTGCATTCCATGTATGCGGTAAGTCCAAAACTGTCTTTGTACCGTCATGGTAAATGAATGTCCAGTCATTCATGATTTTCTGAATTCTTCTCATCGATAATCCCCTTAACTTATGTTTACACGCACTACGTGCGTAAGTTGCCTAACCCTAATTTTAGCAATTTTACACAAAATTTACACTTCACCTTCCCTAAGTGGTCAAAAAAGTGACCTAAGTGGTCACTTTTAATTGAATCGGTATTAACATTTTTAATGAAAAACAGCCATCTTCCTCACTGATATTTAGGAAGCCTTCATATTTTCGTAAGATCTGTTTAATACTGCGAAGCCCAAATCCATGAGAATGTTTTTCATTTTTTGTTGTCACCGGAATTCCTTCTTTATATGTTAATTGTTCCGGCATTGGGTTTATAATATTCATCACCAGGAAATTATGCTGGCGATAAATCATCACGTCAATCTGACGTTTTTCTTTTTCTTCAAATTTTTCCACAGCCTCAATGGCATTGTCCATGGCATTTCCAAGAATTGCATAAAGGTCTATGGTATCAATAAATCCCAGCTGACTGCCATCTGCTACGCAGGTCACCTGAATGCCATGTTTTTTACAATGGAGGCTTTTTTCTGTCAGAATCGTATCAAATACATCATTTCCTGTTTTCACAATGGCTTCATAAATTTCTACAGACTCCTCGATTTCGCCAAGATATCTATCCAGCTCGGTTTTATCTGCATTTCTAAGAGCTCGAATCTGGTGCTTTAAGTCATGACTTTTCTGATTGATCACTGCAATGCTTTCTTTGGAAATTTTATAATGCTCCTGTTGAGTCTTATATAGAAAGTCCAAAAGTTCCTTTTCCTGCTGCAGCTGACCTTTCTTAAAAAGTTCACTTTCCAGATAAAACACTACAATGCAGATCATCTGAGTCAAATAAAAGTATCCCCACTCATATGGAAGTGTTGTGACACCTCCAATTCTTTCGTGGAAAGAAAGAATATTGATAATTATAAAAAGGAGTACCGACAGACTCATCTGCCTAGGTCCCAAATGCCTTTTACGTCCCATTGGCATCCATTTTGCGATGGTCAAAGCACACAACAGATAGGCAACAATATAAAAGCCGATAACAATTGTCTTTTCTCCCAGTGCTTCCGGACGATACAGCCTCCTAAGAAGCACCAGCATCGAGGTCCCCTCAATGACTACTTCCCAAACCGAAATGCTCCAGATCATGTTGTACCATGCCACCGACCACGAAATATCCCAGCATGTATGCAGCATCAGCACGGTTAAAAGACATCCCAAAAGCATGAATGCCGCTTCTGCGAAAAGACCATGCTTTTCCGGAAAAAGAACTACAGAGCTTCCAAACACCAATGCAATGCCTGCAAAAATCAGCATTTTCCTCTTAAAGCCTACCTGTTTTTCCATTGGATAGGTGAAAACGACCCCTGACATGCAAAATGCGATAAAATAAATCCAAAAATCCCCAAAAATCATCAGGAGTTCCCTCCCATATATTCCGCCAGCGCCTGTAAAAATCCGGCGCGGTTTCTACGGCTGATCTCCAGCTCATACGGTCCTACGATAGCTGTATTTTTTCGTACCGCTGTCACATGCATCAAATTCACCAAATACCAGTGATTACATTTTGCAAACACCTTTGATGGAAGGGTTCTTTCTGCCGACTGCAGACTTCCGCGGACCACAAATTCTCCCTCATCCGTATGATAGTACAACATACGATTCTGGACCTCCAGATAATAAATCTGTCGGACTTCCAGTTTTTTCACGCCATCCGGCAAAGTCAGTAAAATTGATGGCAGTTCTTTTTTCTGCACACGCTTTAACGCTCTTTTGATTTTCATGGAAAATGTATAGTAAGTAATTGGCTTCATAACAAAGTCAAGCGCCCCTACAGAATATCCACGAATGGCATACTGCGCCATATTGGTAATGAACATGAGCACTACATTTTCATCCATCTCACGAATTTTTTCTGCCGCGTCCATGCCGTTCATTTTCGGCATTTCAATATCCAGTAAGATCAGATCATATTGGGGACTATAATTTTCTAAAATTTCCGCACCATTATAAAAGGCGGAGATTTCAAATTCCTGTCCTTCTTCTTTCGCATACTGCCCCAAATAATTCTTTAATTCTTCTACAAATTCACGATCATCGTCTACAATTGCAATACGATACATTTCCCTTGTATTCCCCCATTCGCTACAATTGTGAATAATTATAACAATTATACTAAATTTCAACCAGACATGCAAAGGCTCCAACAAAAAGCGGTGGCATCTAGCCACCGCTTTATCTTTTGTGTCAAATTTTTTCCAACGCGTTAAATAAGCACTCTTCTGAAAATCTGCTTCCAATCAGATTTTCCTCCAATTTAGGAGAAACTTCCCAATCCATAGAGTCTGAATATACTTTTATCTGTTTTATAATTCCGTTTTCCACCTGTGCTTTTATATGAACTTCGCCCCATTCAAATCGATGTTCATGCTCATATGTGAATGGAATTTCTCTTCCGTAATTCCACTCCCAGCTTCCATTTCTCTGCTGTAATTGCAAAATTACATTTTGATCCAATTGACTTTTCAGGATGGAATCAGCCCTGGTTCCATAAACTTGCGAAAATGCAGTTTTTAAAGCAGTTTTCAGCTTATTTACCGTAAGCTCCGAATTCAGTTCTTTTAAATTAACCACACGGCTTCGGACAGACGCTACGCCTTTTGACTGCAATTTTTTCTTCGACGGACTTAAGTATCGTCCCAGCTTTTCCTTGTCCACATCCACTAAAAGTGTTCCATGATGATAAGCCTGCCTGCCGTTTTTATAAAATGCATTGCCAGAAAATTTCTGTCCCTCTGCCAGAATATCATTTCGTCCGGAGCGTTCTGTATGAATCCCACACGATTCCACAGCGTTTTGGATTACCTGCATCTGTTTGTCCAGATCATAATCTGCCTGAGGCATTAAAAAAGTAAAGTTCAGATTTCCAAGATCATGAAAAACTGCACCGCCTCCGGATAATCTTCGGGCAAGACGCCCTCCTTCCTCTTCAAGGAGGGCTGTCCTGCATTCTTTCCATGCATTTTGATTTCGTCCAATTACTACCGTATTTGCATTCTGCCACAGATAGAGAATACAAGTATCCTCTTCTACCGTTTCCATTAAATACTGTTCTATCGCGAGATTATAGTACGGATCGAAACAATCGCCTTCAAACAGCTTTATTTTCCTAATCATCCCTGAAACTTAAGCACCGGATTACGTGCTGCTTTTACTTCATCCGGACGTGCAATCTGCGCATTGTGAGGTGCATTATGCATATATTCCGGATCTTTGTAAGCCATTTCATACAGCTTTCTGAAAATATCAGCGGCCCAATCCAAAGTATCTTTACTCTCTGTTTCAGTTGGTTCCAGCATCAGCGCTTCATGTACGATCAATGGGAAGTACATTGTTGGTGGATGCATTTCATTATCAATCAGTGATTTTGCAACATCCAGTGCTGATACTCCGGTTTCTTTCTTAAATTTACTGAGATCAAGAACAAATTCATGCATACAGATACGATCAAATGCCGGTTCAAATGTGCCTTTAATACGTTCCTGCAGATAGTTTGCATTCAGTACAGCATTCTTAGCTGCTTCTGGAATACCTTCACGTCCTAATGTCAGAATATAAGTCATCGCTTTTACAACTACCAGGAAGTTTCCTGCAAATCCTTTTACCTGAATATGTCCCGGTTCATCCATCATCGCTGATTTCGGAAGAAATTCTGCCAGATGTGCTTTACATCCTACTGCTCCACTTCCCGGACCGCCGCCGCCGTGAGGAGTTGCAAACGTTTTATGCAGATTCAAGTGAATACAATCAAATCCCATATCACCAGGACGTACAACGCCCATAACCGCATTTAAGTTCGCACCATCATAATAGCAAAGGCCGCCAGCTTCATGTACAAGACGGGTGATTTCGAGAATATTTTCATCAAAAATACCAACTGTATTCGGGTTTGTAAGCATAAGTCCTGCTGTATCATCGCCAAGTACTGCTTTTAAAGCTTCCAGATCCACGCATCCGTTAGGTGCAGATGGAATATTTACAATTGTATAACCACACATTGCTGCAGTTGCCGGGTTTGTGCCATGTGCAGAGTCAGGAACGATAATTTTTGTTCGCTTGCTGTCGCCGCGTTTTTCATGATACTGTTTGATCAGAAGAACACCTGTAAATTCTCCATGAGCACCTGCTGCCGGCTGGAATGTCATGTCATCCATACCTGTAATTTCGCAAAGAAGGGTACGCGCAGTATCCAGAACTTCTTTACAACCTTCTGTTGTATATTCCGGAGCCAGCGGATGCACTCCTGTAAATCCCGGAAGCGCTGCCATTTCTTCATCAATACGTGGATTGTATTTCATTGTACAGGAACCAAGAGGATAAAACCCTGAATTTACACCATGCACACGTTTGTTTAATTCCGTATAGTGACGGCTCAGATCTGTTTCACTGATCTGTGGCAATCCCGGTGCACTTTCACGCATTAAAGATTCCGGAAGTGCTGTTTCTTCTACATCGCATGCCGGTAAATACTGCGTACCACGTCCTGCAACGCTTTTTTCAAAAATCAGTTTCATACGCTCAGCACCTCCTTCACGATTTCTGCAGTTTTATCTAACTGTTCTTTTGTTACTTTTTCTGTTGCACACCAAAGGATACCTTCTTCTACAGGAAGACCTCCTAAGATATCATTTTCTTCCAGAGCTTTCAGCACTTCTTCTGCTTTCGGCATTACAGTTACAAATTCATGGAAATATGCACCTGTATAAGCCATAGAAACACCCGGAATTTCACAAAGCTTCTGAGCCAGATAATGTGCTTTTGACATAGACTGTTTTGCAGCCTGCGCAAGACCGTTTGGTCCCATCGCTGCAAGATAAAGACCTGCTGTCAGTGCACAAAGAGCCTGGTTAGAACAAATATTGGAACTTGCTTTTTCACGGCGAATATGCTGTTCACGAGCCTGCAGTGAAAGAACGTATGCACGTTCTCCTTTCGCATCCACAGTTTCTCCTACAATTCTTCCCGGAAGTTTTCGCATATGTTTTGTTGTTGTTGCCATAAATCCAAGGTATGGTCCGCCATAGCTTAAAGGCATACCAAGAGGCTGCCCTTCACCTACTGCGATATCTGCTCCACATGCTGCAGGAGTTTTCATAATACCAAGAGCGATCGGATTGCAACCCATAATATACATGGAACCATTTGCATGAACTGCTTCACCAATGGCGTCTGCGTCTTCAAACTGTCCAAAGAAGTTTGGCTGCTGAACATATACAGAAGCAACTTCTGCAGTAAGCATTTCTTTTAATGCATCCATGTCTGTTTTTCCATCTTTTACTGGAATCACACGAAGTTCATCGTTTGTTCCATAACAATATGTACGAACAGTATTGATCACATCTGGCTGTGCTGCACCGGAAATCAAAGTAACACGACGTTTACGGTCACGGCACATAGCTGCTGCTTCTGCTGCTGCTGTAGCTCCATCATAAACAGATGCATTTGATACATCCATGCCTGTCAGTTCACAGATATCTGTCTGATATTCGAAAATAGACTGCAGAATACCCTGGCTCATTTCTGCCTGATATGGGGTATAAGCAGTAAGAAACTCTTCTTTTGCCGGAATATATTTTACGATGCTCGGAATATAGTGATCATATGCACCTGCACCACGAAGAACAGTCGAGAACACACGGTTCTTCGCTGCCATAGCAGAAACTTTGCGATGAACTTCCAATTCGCTAAGTCCTTCCGGAATATTCAGCGCTCCATCTTCCAGATACATTTCTGCTGGTACATCTTTATACAGATCACGATAATCCTTCAGACCTACCGCCTTAAGCATCTCCAGCCGTTCCTCCATAGTGGAAGGGATGAAGTTTGCCATAATTATTCCTCCTCTGCACAGAACGCTTCGTATGCTGCTGCATCAAGCAGATCTTCTTCTGCGGAAACGTTTTCTACTTTCATAATCCATGCGCCATAGCAATTTTCGTTAAGAAGTTCTGGAGCATCTTCCAGTTCTTCATTCACTTCACACACAACACCAGTTACTGGGGAAATTAAGTCAGATACTGCTTTTACAGATTCAACATCACCAAAAGCTTCTCCTGCTGTTACTTCATCGCCAACTGCTGGTAAGTTAACGAATACAACATCGCCCAGAGCGTCCTGTGCGAAATCGGAAATGCCGATGTAAGCTACACCATCTTCATACTTTACCCATTCGTGGGATTTACAATACTTAAGTTCTGCTGGGAAATTCATAATTAATACCTCCAACTAAATTCTTTTTTATTATATTTTGTTCCGCCACGCGGAAAATTTACTTTTTATTACAGAATCACTGCTTTGCCATATGGCGGTTCATTCTGAATCATATGTTTTGCTACTACTTTTGCCTTCAGGCGTTTACCACGAACGTCGATTTCAAATACATCTTCTTTTGTAATACTACTGTCAATGTAAGCAAAGCCGATAGAACGTTTTCCTGTTGTATCAAGGATTTTTCCTTCGTCATCAAAGTTATAATATGGAACCATGGTTCCTGATGTTACCCATCCAATGTGTTCGCCATTATGGAAAATATCCATTCCGGCACGCATAACACCGCGATCGATCAAAGCGATTGGCATTACTTTTTTCGCTGTACCATTTTCTTTCTGATCTAACAGAATGTCACGTGCAATAAAATCACCTTTTTCTTCTGCAAAACTTACTGCAAACTTCGCAAGAGATACTGCAAAGATCGGCATATCATTTCCTGCATGGTCTTCGCCCATTTCATGTCCATATAACGGAAGACCAGCTTCCAGACGAAGTGTATCACGTGCCCCGAGTGCTGTTGGTTGTGCCCCCAGTTCGATCAGACGATTCCACAGCCATACTACATCTTTTGCATCAATAAACAATTCCCATCCGATAGGATCTCCTGTATATCCTGTTTTGGATACACGTACTGTATGTCCTTCCATATCCAGTTCATTGAGATCATTTTTCTTTGGTCCGCTGATTTCAGCACCGCCAGAAAGAACCTTTAAGATTTTTTCTGAATCCGGGCCCTGCACTGCGATAGAAGAATAGGTATCTGTAATGTTTGTAATTGTGCAGTCAAACTCTGGCAGATATTTTGCAAAATGAGCCAGGTCTTTGTCTGTATTAGATGCATTTACAATCAGCATATAACGATCTTCTTCGTACATATAAAGATATGCATCATCCACTGCTCCGCCATTTTCATTTGGAATAATACAATACTGTGCTCTGCCTGGAACCAATGCCTTTACATTGCTTGACAGTACTTTCTGTAAGAACGCTACTCTTTCCGGTCCTTCCACGATAAGACGTCCCATATGAGATACGTCAAAGATACCGCAATGTTTACGATCAAACAGATGCTCTTTTACAATACCTGCCGGATACTGAATCGGCATTTCCCAGCCGCCAAAATCCACCATGGTACCACCTGCTGCCACATGTGCATCATAAAGTGGGGTGCGTTTTAATTCACTCATAATTTTTACTCTCCTTTGCTTTTCTTTACTTTATATTTAAATCCCTGCTTTTTCCAAAATTACCGGTACATTTTTCTCTGCACCAATTGCCATAACATGTACACCTGCACAAATTCCGGAATTTTTCACTTCTGCGATCAATTCTGCTGCCAGTTCGATTCCAAGTTTCGCCGGTAAACCTTTCACGCCAGATGCTTTACCTTCTTCTGCTGCCGCGCTAAGACGATCGATCTGTTCCTGAGGAACTGCAATTCCCGGTACATTTTCATTCATAAACTTAGCCATGCCTGCTGTCTTCAGCGGAATAATACCTGCCATAATCGGAACTTTAATATTCGCTTTATCTACTGCATCCATGAAACGCTTCAGACTTTCCAATTCAAAAATCCCCTGTGTCTGAATATATCCTGCTCCTGCTTCCACTTTCTGGCGAAGTTTATGAACCTGAAGCGCCATCGGTTCATATACAGGTGTAACTGCTGCACCCTTAAAGAAATGTGGTACAGATGCCAACGCATTCCCTCCACAGTCTGTTCCTGTTTCTTCCATTTTTGACAACATCTTTAAAATACCTACAGAATCCAGATCATATACAGGTTTGCTGTCTTTACAATCTCCGACTACCGGATGGTCACCAGTCAATGCAAGCATCGTATCAATTCCAAAAGAAGCTGCTGAGAGGATATCTCCCATAATTGCCATTCTGTTACGATCACGACCGGTTACCTGAAGAATTGGTTCAAGTCCTGCCATTTTCAAACTGACACAAAGTCCTAGGGAAGAAGCTTTCAAACACGCAGACTGCATATCTGTCACATTAATCCCATGTACTTTATCTTTCAAAAGCTTTGCCACTTCAAGCTGTTCCGTAAAATCATATCCCTTAGGCGGTGCCATTTCTGCAGTTACCGCAAACTGTCCATTTTCCAAAGCTGTTTTTAATACACTCATTTTTTATTCCCCCTCAGACTGATATGTCTAGGATAAGCAACTTCCCCGTACCCCTTATCTTCTCTTGTCTGGAGAAACTTATCTTCCTGTCCTAACGCTACCATTCTGTTGTAAATCTGAATCCACGCACAATCATTTTCCGGATTCACTTCACATTTACCATTTTTCTGACCACCGCAAGGACCATTTACCAGACTCTTTGCACATTTTGTGATCGGACAGACACCACCAGTATGGCCTAGTACGCAATCTCCGCACATTTTACAATATTCATGGAAAATTCCCACACGT
>CAZYUZ010000053.1:0-10758 GCA_964650775.1 uncultured Lachnoclostridium sp.
GCGTCCAAGATTACAGATGAATTAATTGTGGGCGTATTAAACAATAACAGCAAAAATAAATTGTTTTCTGTGGAAGAACGTGTTAAGATGTTAGAAGAAGTTACCAAAGAGATTCCGAATGTAAGAATACAGTCTTTTGAAGGGTTATTAATTGATTTTGCGAAACATGAGCAATGTCAGGTGATTATCCGTGGAATCCGGGCGACTACAGATTTTGAATATGAACTGCAGATGGCACAGACAAACCGCAAGCTGTATTCAGAGGCGGATACAATGTTCTTGACCACAAGTTTAGAATATGCTTACCTTAGTTCAACAACTGTTAAGGAAGTCGCATATTTTAATGGAGATATTACCGGATTTGTACCGGCTGGCATTATTGACAGAGTATACAACAGAGTCTGGGAAAATAAAAACAAACAGAAAGGGTAAGCAGGAATGACAAGCAGAATTGAACAGATTATTGAAGAAATTGAAGAATACATAGACAGCTGTAATTATCAGCCATTATCAAAGAAAAATATTGTCGTAAATAAAGAGGAAATCGAAGAACTCTTAAGAGAACTTCGCATGAAAACACCAGACGAAATCAAACGTTATCAGAAAATCCTTGCAAATAAAGAAGCCATTTTAGCGGATGCACAGGCAAAAGCAGAAGCAATCGTTAATCAGGCAAACATTCAGTTAAATGAACTGATCAGTGAACAGGAAATCATGAAACAGGCTTACGCTCAGGCAAATGCTGTTGTGGAAGCTGCAACTGCACAGGCACAGGAAATTTTAAACAGTGCTGCAGCAGATGCAAATGAAATCCGTATGGGAGCTATGCAGTATACAGACAGTATGCTTGCAAATATGCAGAGTATTATCCAGAATACAATGGAAAGCTATAATTCCAGATATGCGTCCCTGATCAATTCTTTAAACGGATATTATGAAATGATCGCAGAAAATCGTCAGGAATTAGCGCCAACCATTTATGGAGAATCTGTTTACGAAGAAGAACCACAGACAGAACAGGAATAGGGCGATCAGTGTAGTGATTACTTTGTGAGATACATATTTTCTTAAAGAAAGCTCCGTCTCTGAGATGACACTGTTTGTTTGAAGGATACAGCATAATCCTCCAAATGTCAGTGCCATGACACCGATCATAGCCCGTAAAATGCCATACGGCAGATGCTTTACCATGGATAATCCACCGGTAATTTCTAAAAAAGATGCCAGAACAGAGGCTATGTAGGAAGATTTATCAGGAAGAAGCAGAATGATGCCGTTACTGATAATCGTAAACAGTATCAGATAGCCGCAGAGTTTTATTAAAATTAAAAAACTGTCGATAATACAGACATCAATTAGCTGAAAAATGTTTTCGGTTGAGGATGTCTGTTTTTTTGCATTTATCAGATTGCTTTGCAAGTCCTTCGGTCGTGTAATAAGTCCAAATAGAAGTGCACTTCCGTAGATGATAAAAAGAAATGGCAAAATTACTTCAGAGCCAATTGCTTCTAATATTCCGTAAGAAATGCAAAACACAGGAGAAATATTATTACAAAAAGACAAAAGATATTGTCCTTCCTCCAGCGATAATCGATGTTCTTTTATCTGAAGCGAAATCAATCTTGCTCCCACAGGATAACCGCACAAAAATCCACAGATCAGACAAAATGCACCATTTTCGGAGCAGTGAAATATAGAACGAAATATCGGACCAAGCAGCTTTTGAATAGAATTTACAAGAGCGGTTTTTAAGATTAATTGAGAAATAATTAAAAATGGCAGTAGTGTAGGAAGGAGCGTGTCAAACCATAAAAGCAGCCCATATTTTGATGCTTCCAATGTTTGTGATGGAAAAATAAGCAGAAATATAAAAAATAAACCTAGAAAGGAAAGTGGAAAGATACGCTTCAATCAGATACCTGCCAATGACTTTGTACATCATATGCCAAATGATAGGAAATAGAAGTGTTCTAAATTTTGAAAGACTGGCATATATTTAGAAGGATTGTACAATTGGAGGCTTAAATGAAAATAATCTATAATTTCAGATATATACTTTTATTTTTTGTTTTGTTGATTATTGTAGGATTTGAACTGCATTATTTAAATAATTATCCGGTCAATATGGTTTCAGAAAGCAGTACTGTAGACGAGTTTTCCTATTACATGGATATGGTAGATGCTGTTTTTGCGGAATTACAATGTTTTCCGGTCGTAAAAGAAGAAGCTGACAGCATTTATCCGGTGAGCTACGAGAATACCTGGGGTGCGGAAAGAACTTATGGTGGTGAGCGTACCCATGAAGGCTGTGATCTGATGGCAGTGAGCAATGAACGGGGAAAATATAAAGTATGCAGTATGACTGATGGTGTTGTAAAGAATATTGGCTGGCTGGAGCAGGGCGGATGGAGAATTGGAATTGAATCCGATTCCGGAATCTATTATTACTACGCCCATCTGGATTCTTATGAGAAAGCCTTTGAAAAAGGAGAACGAGTGGTTGCGGGGCAGATTCTTGGCAGAATGGGAGATTCCGGCTACGGAAAAGAACCGGGAACTAAGGGCAATTTTGCAGTGCATTTACATATAGGTATTTATTTAAAGGATTTTTCAGGTAAAGAACGTGCCATCAATCCCTACTGGTATTTAAAACGACTGGAAATTTAAACCATTGTATGATACATTATTATAGGATTATAATGACTTGAAAGAAAGGACATCGATATTATGGAGATACAGATGTGGAGAGAAATTCTGAATCCGTATGAACTGGCGGTAAAGGAATTAACAATCAAATTTGAACATTTAATTAAAGAGCATCATGACAAAGGCTATTATTCATCGATTGAGCGTGTCGAAGGACGTGTGAAGACAATTTCCAGCATCCTTGATAAATGTCAGAAAAAAGGTATTTCCATAGACGATATCACTACAAAGATAGAAGATATTGCAGGGGTACGTATCATCTGTCAGTTTGTTGAAGACATTGAACGTGTTGTAGAACTGCTTCATAAAAGAACTGACATTAAGATCAAGCAAGAAAAAGATTATGTAAAAATGCCAAAGGACAGCGGATACCGAAGCTATCACATGATTGTATGGTATACAGTGGAGACGCTGGAGGGACCGAAGGAAATCATGGTGGAAATCCAGATTCGTACGATGGCAATGAATTTCTGGGCGACCGTGGAACATTCCCTGCAATATAAGTATAAAATGCATATTCCGAAGGAAATTGAAGAACGTCTGTTAAAATCAGCAGAAGCAATTGTGGTGCTTGATAAAGAAATGAGTCAGGTGCGTTTGGAAATCATGGATGCACAGAATGCATTCCAAAGACAGGCAAAGGTCGTTGCAGAAATCTTAAATACGATTCAGAATATGTACCGCGTTGCAAATGCCAGAGAAATGGCGAAGATTCAGGATGAATTTTATCAGATTTATTCTATGAATAATTTAGAACAGCTGGAACGCTTTAATAAACAGCTGGATACACTTGCAGAAGGGTATCGAACCCAATCTATAGACGAATGAGGTGACTTATGGACTTTCCAGTTTCATTTACAGAAAAAATGAAAGCCATCCTTGGGGATGAATATGAAGACTTTTTAAAAGGATATGATAGAACAAGACATTATGGGCTTCGTGTGAACCGCACCAAACTGACTGCAGAGCAGTTTGAAAGAATGTGTATGTATGATTTACAACCGGTTCCATGGATTGACAATGCCTTTGAATACGAAGATAGTGTATCTCCTGCAAAGCATCCATATTATTTTGCGGGAATGTACTACTTACAGGAGCCAAGTGCCATGACCCCGGCGAATCTGCTTCCAATCGAACCGGGAGACAGAGTGCTGGATCTTTGTGCAGCACCAGGCGGTAAAGCGACAGAACTTGGTGCGAAGCTGAATCATACAGGGCTTCTGGTAGCAAACGATATCAGCAATTCCAGAGCCAAAGCGCTTCTGAAAAACATTGAATTATTTGGAATTCCAAATGTATTGGTGACAAGCGAGCCTCCAGAAAAGCTTGCAGAAAAGTTTCCTGCATTTTTCGACAAGATTCTCATTGATGCACCATGCTCGGGGGAAGGAATGTTCCGAAAAAATCCTGGTATGATGAAAGATTGGGAAACCTATGGACCAAAGCATTACAGTGATTTACAGCGTTCTATCGTACCACATGCCATCCGTATGTTAAAACCGGGCGGAATGCTGCTTTACTCCACCTGTACATTTTCACCGGAAGAAAATGAAGGTTCTGTGAAATTTATGCTGGAACTGGATCCGGATCTGGAAGTTGTAGAGATTTCGAACCGCTATGAGGGATTTGCACCTGGCAGACCGGAACTGATAGAAGAAGGCAGCGAGGATTTGAAGAACTGTGTGCGTATCTGGCCGCATAAGATGAATGGTGAAGGGCATTTTATTGCACTTCTTCGTAAAAAAGATAAGGGTGAAACGATTGAAAAGAAGGTAAAACCTCGTAAAGAAAAGGCACTTCCAGCACTTTTGGAAGAATTTATGAAGGATTGTACCTATCCAATCAATGGCAATGATATAGAAATTCAGGAAGACAGAGTTTATCTGATGCCAGAGGGAATCAAAGGCATTAAGGGGCTTCGTTTCCTGCGCAGCGGACTTCTTCTTGGAACGCTTACAAAAGACCGTTTCGAACCAAGTCAGGCGTTTGCAATGGTTCTGAAAAAAGAACAATATAAAGCAACGATTGATCTGTCAAGCCTTGATCATCGAGTAATTCGCTATTTGAAGGGAGAAACAATCGATGTAGATGATCTTCCATTGAAACGTCAGAAGGGCTGGCAGCTGGTATGTGTGGATGGATTCCCATTAGGCTGGGGCAAACTGGTAAATGGCAGTCTGCGCAATAAGTATCTTCCTGGATGGAGATGGCAGTCATGATGAGACTGGATAAGTTCCTTTGCGAAATGGGTGTTGGAACAAGAAGTGAAGTAAAAGCTTATTTAAAAAAGGGACAGGTAACGATAAATGGTGAGGTTGTAAAGAAGCCGGAGACAAAAATTGATGAAAACAATGATACCATCAGCTTTTTAGGGCAGGTGTTATCTTATGAAGCGGTGCAGTATTTTCTTCTGAATAAACCTGCAGGCTGTGTGACTGCCACAAAAGATAATTTATCTGAAACAGTTATGAGCTTTCTTCCTGATAATCGAAGAGATGACTTGTTCCCAGTTGGAAGACTGGATAAGGATACGGAAGGATTATTGTTAATTACGAACGATGGACAGCTGGCACATGAGCTTCTTTCACCCAAAAAACATGTAGATAAGACTTATTTTGCGGTAATTGAAGGTGAAGTCAAAGAAGAACATATTCAGCAGTTTTTAGAGGGGCTGGACATTGGAGATGATGATCTTACAATGCCTGCACAATTAAAAATATTAAAATCCGGTGAAATCTCTGAAATTGAACTGACAATTCAGGAGGGCAGATTTCATCAGGTAAAGAGAATGTTTGAGGCTGTTGAAACAAAAGTGACCTATTTAAAGCGTATTTCCATGGGACCTTTGACATTAGGTGATCTACAGCCGGGGGAAGTTCGCGTTTTGACAGAGGAAGAAATAGAGAGGTTAAAAAACAGATGATTGAACACATTCAGGCTGTGATTTTTGATATTGATGGAACTTTGGTAGATTCTATGGGTGTCTGGTATGATATCGATGTGGAATATTTTAAACTGCTGGAAATTCCTATGCCACCAACGATTCAGAAAGATATTGAGGGCATGAGTTTTACCGAAACTGCCGTTTATTTTAAGGAAACATTCCATATTGAAGAAAAGACCATTGATGATATTAAGCTGGACTGGATTCGCATGGCACATGAAAAATATTTATATGAAATCAAGGCGAAACCTGGCGCAAAAGAATTTATGAAATTCTTAAAGGAAAAGGGCGTAAAGATTGGATGTGCCACAAGTAACGACAGAAATCTTGCTTTGGCAGCTTTAAAACCACATGGTTTTAGCGAAAAAGTAGACTCTGTGCGTACAGCATGTGAAGTGTGTGCGGGGAAACCGGCTCCTGATATTTATTTAAAAGTGGCAGAGGATTTGGGAGTTGAACCAAAAAACTGCCTCGTATTTGAAGATGTTCCAAATGGAATGCGTGCTGGAAAATCAGCAGGTATGACCGTAATCGGCGTGGAAGATGAAAGTGCAAAGAAATACAGTGAAGAGATAAAAAATATCTGCGATTATTTTATCAAGGATTATTATGAGATGTTAGAAGGGAAAATTGAGGTCGAATATGAGCTTTCTTCCGGTAAGTAGAAAAGAAGTAAAAGGACAAGTTGATTTTGTATATGTGATTGGGGATGCGTATGTTGACCATCCTTCTTTTGGACATGCCATTATCAGTCGTGTGCTGGAAAGCCACGGGTATTCTGTAGGGATTATTTCTCAGCCGGATTTTCGAAACAGTGAAAGCATTACAGAGTTTGGAGAACCAAGGCTGGCGTTCCTTATTTCCGGTGGAAATATGGACTCCATGGTCAATCATTATTCAGTGTCTAAAAAACATCGTAAAACAGACGCCTATACTCCAGGCGGAGAGATGGGAAAAAGACCTGACAGAGCCGTCATTGTTTATGGAAATCTGATTCGTCAGCAGTATAAGAAAACACCGATCATCATTGGAGGGATTGAAGCTTCTTTGCGAAGGCTGGCACATTATGATTACTGGTCTGACAAGATGAAACGTTCTATTTTGCTGGATTCGGGTGCAAATCTGATTTCCTACGGGATGGGAGAGCGTTCGATTGTAGAGATTGCGGATGCATTAAATTCCGGCATTGCAGTGGAAGACATAACCTTTATTGATGGCACGGTCTATAAAGCAAAATCACTGGAATCTGTTTATGACTATGAGCTTTTGCCGGATTATGATGCGCTTCTTGCAGATAAGAAAAATTATGCAAAAAGCTTTTTAATACAGTATGAAAATACAGATCCATTTGTTGGGAAAAGATTGGTAGAACCATATGGAAATCACTGCTATGTGGTACAGAATCCTGCAGCAAAACCATTGTCCCAAACAGAAATGGATGATATTTATAAACTGCCATATATGAGAACATGGCATCCAATGTATGATAAAAAGGGTGGTATTCCTGCACTTGCAGAAGTAAAATTCTCTCTTGTCAGCAACCGTGGATGTTTTGGCGGCTGTTCTTTCTGTGCGTTGACCTTCCATCAGGGAAGAATTGTACAGACAAGAAGTCATGAGTCAATTATAGAAGAAGCAAAGCTGATGACTCAGGAAAAAGACTTTAAAGGATACATTCATGATGTGGGCGGTCCAACTGCAAACTTTCGAGCACCAGCATGTGCAAAACAGATGGAAAAGGGCGTTTGTCCGAAAAAACAGTGTTTGTTCCCTGTTCCATGTAAAAATATGAAAGCAGACCATAAAGATTATATAAGTTTATTACGCAAACTTAGAAGTCTGCCAAAGGTGAAAAAGGTGTTTGTACGTTCCGGAATCCGTTTTGATTATCTGCTTGCAGATCCTTCCAAAGATTTCTTAAGAGAACTCTGTCAGTATCATGTCAGCGGGCAGTTAAAGGTTGCACCGGAACACGTATCCGATAAAGTATTAAAGAAAATGGGCAAACCGTCCAATGACGTTTATCAGAAGTTTTCAGTAGAATATAAACGTATGAATGAAAAACTGGGCTTAAAGCAGTATCTGGTGCCATATTTAATGTCCAGTCATCCGGGATGCGATATGAAGGAAGCAGTCAAACTTGCAGAATTTGTTCGTGATTTAGGATATATGCCGGAACAGGTGCAGGATTTCTATCCAACACCATCTACCATTTCCACCTGTATGTATTATACGGGCATTGATCCTCGTACGGGAGAAAGTGTGTATGTTCCGAAAAATTCTCATGAAAAAGAAATGCAGCGTGCGCTGATCCAATATCGTGACCCGAAAAACTATGATTTGATCAAAGAAGCATTACATCTTGCAGGCAGAACAGACCTGATCGGGTTCGACCAGAGGAGTCTTATCAAGCCTCGTAAAATGAGTAAGGAAAAAAGTGAAGAAAAGAATCGCGATCGTGACCGGAGCCAGCGCAGGAATGGGCAGGGACTTCGTAAAGGAACTACAAAAGGAAAGAAACGTTGATGAAATCTGGATGATTGCAAGACGAAAAGATCGTTTAAAGGTAATGGAATCTCAATCGGAAGGTAAGCTGCGTGCATTTGCATTGGACTTGACGGATATGTCATCCTTCAAAGTTCTTGAAAACACATTTTTGGAAGAAAAACCGGAGATTCAATATCTTGTCAATGCGGCCGGAGCAGGACGCATGGGAAAGGTCGAAAGCATTGCTCATGATGCGCATGCATTTGTATTAGATCTTAATGTACGGGCGCTGACATGTATGAGTCGTATTTGTCTTCCATATATGGCAAAAGGCAGTCGTATCATCCAGCTTTGCAGCGGTTCCGCGTTCTTGCCGCAGCCGGAATTTGCTTCCTACGCAGCAAGCAAAGCGTACGTGCTTTCCTTTTCCAGAGCACTCAGACAGGAAGTGAAAAAAAGAGGAATTACCGTAACTTCCGTTTGTCCCGGACCTGTAAAAACGGAATTTTTTGAAGCCGCGGGCAGTGAAGTGGCTCCAGCCAAAAAACGATTTTTGGTAGAATCAAAAGATGTTGTCAGAAAGGCTCTTGCTGATGCAAAAATCGGAAAAGAGCTTTCTATATACGGTACGAGCATGAAGCTTGTACATCTGGCAGGGAAAATCCTGCCAACGAGGGTTGTTTTGTCTATCATGAATGAACTGATGACAAAGAAAGAGGAGTAAAACAAATGAAAAAAGTAGCAAAAGGTAACTATGGTTACACATTGTCGCACAGAAAAATGCAGATTCTGAAAATGGCTTTATATATTGCACTTGCATTGGCAATTTTCATTGTTGGTCTGATTACAACGAAAACAACAAAAAATATTTTATCGATCGTTGCAGTCATAGGAGCACTTCCGATTTCCAAAGAAATGGTCGGTGTGATCATGAGTTTTAAAAGGAAACCAATGGATAAAAAGCTCTACGAAGAAATTTCTGCAAAAGCGGAAGGGTTAGAACAGGCTTATGAGCTTTTGTTTACGACACAGGAAGTTACTTATGTAGTAGAAGCAGCAATCATTGAAGGCAGAGATGTGATTTGCTACACCGTTGATCCGAAATGTGATGTACACAGCCTTCAGGCGCATTTAAAGAAAATGTTAGATGCCAATGATTACAAGCAGAATGTAAAAGTTTTTAAAGATTATAAGAAATTTATGGACAGAGTGGGCGATCTTGCAAGAAGAGAAAAGGAAGAAATCCCTTACACACCAAGTACAGCTTATCCGGATTTGAACAGAGATCAGCTTGTAAGACGCATCGTACTTGCCCTGTCTGTTTAGAGGAACTATGAGACAATTAACCGTTCATAAAAATGATGAAAACCAGCGTCTGGATAAATATTTAAAAAAATATTTAAAAGAAGCGCCAGGAAGCTTCATCTATAAAATGCTTCGAAAAAAGAATATCGTGCTGAATGGAAAAAAGGCTGACGGAACAGAAAAATTATGTGCCGGAGATGAAATCAAGCTGTTTTTTGCAGAAGATACCCTGCAAAAGTTTACAGGGGAAACAGCGGCCAGTGATGTACCTAAGTATCCAACGATGAAAAATCTTGAAATTTTGTTTGAAGATGAGGATGTGCTGATTTTAAATAAACCGGCAGGAGAATTATCACAGAAAGCAGAAGCTAAAGATGTATCCATGAATGAATATGCCCTTGGATATTTACAGCAGACAGGTGCAATCACGGAAGAATCCTTAAAAGTATTCAAACCATCGGTTTGTAACCGTCTGGATAGAAATACTTCAGGAATCCTGATCGTTGCAAAGACTTATCAGGCTGCGAGAGAGTTTGGAGAAGCACTGCAGAAGCGTACGGTACGTAAATTTTACCGCTGTATCGTTAAGGGAGAAGTAAAAAAGTCCGAAACAATTGACGGGTATCTTTTGAAAGATGAAAAGACAAATAAAGTTCAGATTTTCAGGGAAAAACGTGACGGTGCATCAGAAATTCATACAGCCTATCGCCCGGTGAAGTGTGAAAATGGTCTGACTTTATTAGAAGTACATCTGATCACAGGACGTACCCATCAGATTCGAGCACATTTAAGTGCTATTGGACATTCTATTTTGGGTGATCCAAAATACGGAGACAAAAAGCTTTCAGAGAAGTGGAAAGTCAAATACCAGCTGCTTCACGCGTGCAGACTGGAATTAGATGGTTTTACCGGGGATTTTGCGAAATATAATGGAATGACCATTATTGCAGATATGCCAAAAGTATTTTCAAAAATGATTTCAGAGGATTAAACAATGGCAACTTGGAATTCCAGAGGACTTCGTGGTTCGGGGTTGGAAGATTTGATCAACCGAACCAATGAATCCTACAGAGAAAAAGGGCTGGCGCTGATTCAGAAGGTGCCAACACCAATTACACCGATTAAAATAGATAAAGAGAACCGACATATCACACTGGCATATTTTGACCAGAAAAGTACCGTTGACTATATTGGTGCTGTACAGGGGATTCCGGTCTGCTTTGATGCAAAGGAATGTCATACAGATACATTCCCTTTGGCTAATATTCATGAGCATCAGGTGCAGTTTATGGAAGATTTTGAAAAACAGGAGGGCT
>CAZYUZ010000054.1:0-10715 GCA_964650775.1 uncultured Lachnoclostridium sp.
TTGCAGCAGAAAAAGGAAGCAAGAGATTAGAAGAAGCTTTCGAAAACAAAGAAGTATTAACAGCTAAAGTAGCAGAAGTTTTAGCTGGCGGATTAAGCGTTGTTGTAGATGAATCCAGAGTATTCATTCCAGCAAGCCTTGTATCTGACGTATACGAAAAAGATTTAACAAAATATGCTGATCAGGAAATCGAATTTGTTATCAGCGAATTCAATCCAAAGAGACGCCGTGTGATCGGTGACAGAAAACAGCTTTTAGTTGCTAAAAAAGCTGAAGCTCAGAAAGCATTATTTGATAAGATCGCAGTTGGCGATGTTGTTGAAGGTACAGTTAAGAACGTGACAGATTTCGGTGCATTCATCGATTTAGGCGGCGCTGACGGTCTCCTTCATATTTCTGAAATGTCTTGGGGAAGAATTGAAAGCCCTAAGAAAGTTTTCAAAGTTGGTGAACCTGTGAAAGCATTCATCAAAGATATCAACGGAACAAAGATTGCTCTTTCTATGAAATTTGACGATGCAAATCCATGGAAAGATGCAGACGTGAAATATGCTGTAGGTAATGTAGTAGAAGGTAAAGTTGCTCGTATGACAGACTTCGGTGCATTCGTAGAATTAGCAGCAGGTGTTGATGCACTTCTTCACGTATCTCAGATCTCTAAAGAACACGTTGAAAAACCAGCTGATGTATTAAGCATCGGTGATGTGATCACAGCTAAGATTGTTGATTTCAATGAAGAAGATAAGAAGATCAGCTTATCCATCAAAGCTTTAGCTCCAGCAGCTGAACCAGTTGCAGAAGTAGAAGAAGCAGATGTTGCTGATGTAGATATCGATGCAGTTGCAGCAGAAGTTGAAGAATAATTCAATCGATACTAGGTAGTAGATTGCAGGGCATACGTTTTGTATGCCCTGATTTTTGTTAGAAAGGACCAGAATCAATGGCACATTTTACCTTTCATGGCGGAATTGACTTATCCGAACATAAAGAACGTACAAAAGATCTCCCAATTCAGGAAGTTCTGCCGGGAAAATATCTTGTATTTCCGATGCAGCATCAGGAAAAGGCACTGGTAATTCCAGGAGAATATGTTTTGGCTGGGCAGCTTCTTGCAAGATCAGATGATGAATTCAGGTCAAGAATTCATTCTTCTGTGTCCGGAGTTGTGAAAAGCATTGAAGAGAGAATGACCATTCAGGGTGATTTATGTCCATGCATCATCGTGGAGAATGATGAAAACTATAAAGAAATGGATTTCGGCGATTTTGTAGAAGCAGATGATTTGGAAAATCGCCAGATACTTGCGCGTATCATGAGCGCAGGAGTAGTAGATACAGCGAGTAAAGGGGAACCGGTTCATTACAAACTGGATGTGAAAGAACCAAATAAGATTCGCCATATCATTATCAACTGTGCAGAATGTGAACCATATCTGACATCCAAATATCGCTGTGCCGTAGAACGTCCGGAATGGATCGTGGAAGGGCTTAGAATACTCCTTAAAATGTTCCCAAATGCCAAGGGAATTCTAGCGATTGAAAATGAACAGCAGGAAGCCATCACTTCTTTACAGAAGATTTTGGCAGATACACGAAATATGAAAATTATACCAATGAAGCGTAAATATCCTCAGGATATGGAGCGTATGCTCATTTATGCTTGTACCGGTAAGAAAATAAATTCCTCAAAAACAGCAGAAGATGCACGCTGTATCGTTTTAAATTCTGATACAGTATATGCAATCTGTAATGCGGTAACATTTGGAAAACCAATGTATAAAAGACTTTTGACAGTATCAGGAGAGGGTGTTGAAAGTCCGAAAAATATGGAGGTTTCCATTGGGACTATGCTTTTTGAGCTTGTGGCGGCAGCAGGTGGTCTGTCAGAAGATGCAAATAAGATTCTTTGCGGCGGACCAATGACAGGAACAATGATGAAAAGTCTGGAGGTTCCTGTGACAAAAGAACTTGCGGCGGTATTATGTCTGAAGGATGAGGAGAAACGTCCGGAACATACGCCAATGTGTATTGGATGTGGTTATTGTGTTGACGTATGTAACGAACAGCTGCTTCCAACAAAACTGGCAAAATATGCGCTTGAAGGAAATAAAGAAAAATTTGTAAAACTTGGTGGTATGGAATGCTGTGAATGTGGTTCCTGCAGTTACATCTGCCCATCCAAAAGAAATCTGACCCAGAATATCCGTCTGATGAAAAAACAGATTTCATCTGAAAAAGAGAGTTAGGAGGAGCGTATGGAAGAAAAGATTTATGGATTGAGCGCCCCTCACATCAGGGGACAATTGTCCACCAGAAAAATTATGATTTATATTATTCTGGCATTGCTTCCGGCAGGGATTCATGGGGTATGGCGCTATGGATTGAATGCAGGTCTGGTTATTTTAGCTACATGTGCAGCTGCTGTGGTGACAGAATTTTTGTTTCAGAAAATAACAAAAAAGCCGGTGATGCTCAAAGACTGCAGAGTGCTTGTTACCGGACTGATCATGGCATACTGCCTTCCACCAAGCATTGACTGGTACCTTGGGGCGCTGGCAGGTGTAATGTGTGCGCTGATCATGCAGATCAGTCTGCATTTCTTTTATAAAAATGTAGTGAGTCCTGTGATTTTGACACGACTGATCATGATGCTTGCATTTGAATCAAAAATGTTTACCTATGCGTTTGATGGTCTTACCATGGCAACCCCATTGGAAGTATTAAAGCAGGAGGGTACCGTCAATACCCTGTATATGATTTTGGGGAATACAGGAGGCTGTATTGGAGAAAGTTCTACGATTCTCTTATGCGTTGGAGCAATTTTCCTGATCATGGTTGGGATTATGGATTTCAGAGTAACTGGAATGTATTTATTCTCTTTCGCTGCTTTTATGGCAGTATTTGGGGGACATGGGTTAAGCTCTTATTATCTGACAGCACACCTGGCAGGCGGCGGATTTATGCTGACATTGTGGTTCATTGCACCGGCGTATTCTACATTGCCGATTACGAAGGGCGGACGCTGGCTATACGGAATCGTACTAGGTATTTTGACCGGATTTTTCCGATTGTATGGTCCATCGGCGGAAAATCTCTGCTTTGCAATTTTGCTCGCAAATCTTACAGTACCGCTTCTTGAAAAGATTACAATCCGCAGACCATTTGGTGTAGAGAAAGGTCGTTTATGATTTCATTCTTAAAAGGTTTTATTGAAGAAAAAAGTGAAAAAAGCATTTATTTGGATGTAGGTGGAGTTGGTTACGAAGTTTATATGCCGACTGGAAGTGCATCAATGCTGCCGGCAGTTGGAGAAGAAGTAAAGATTCATACTTTTTTGCAGATTAGTGAAAATGGAATCGGACTGTATGGGTTTTTAACCAAAGATGAGTTAAATGTATTTAAACTGCTGATCACAGTCAATGGAATCGGTCCAAAGGGAGCCGTTGGAATCTTATCTGCACTTTCTGCAAATGAGCTTCGTCTGGCAGTTCTTTCAGATGATGACAAGGCGATTGCCAAAGCACCCGGAATCGGGGCAAAAACAGCCAAAAAGCTGATTTTAGAGCTAAAAGATAAGTTCCATTTAGAAGATGCACTGGAAGAGTTTGCAGAGCCGGCAAAAGTATCTCATGGTTCTAAGAATGAGATGAATGACTCCCATTTAGAGGCAGTTCAGGCATTGGTTGCACTGGGATATTCCAATTCAGATGCATTAAAAGCAGTAAAACTGGCAGACAATGGGGCACAGTTAAATACGGAAGAATTGTTAAAAGCAGCATTAAAGCAGCTTGCATTTTTATAAATATACATTTTTTAGGAAGATAGTATATGAAAAAAAGAATTATGACAGCAGAGATGGCGGTGGAAGATTCCAAAATCGAAACTTCCCTTCGTCCATTGTCTTTAAATGAATATATCGGTCAGGAAAAAGCAAAAGAGCATTTGAGAATCTACATTGATGCGGCAAAGGCTCGTGGAGAAGCTTTAGATCATGTGCTTTTTTATGGACCTCCGGGGCTTGGTAAGACGACTCTTGCGGGAATCATTGCCAATGAAATGGGGGTCAATATGAAAGTGACCAGCGGTCCGGCGATTGAAAAACCGGGAGAAATGGCAGCAATCTTAAATAACCTTCAGGAAGGCGATGTGCTTTTTATCGATGAAATTCACAGGCTGAATCGTCAGGTGGAGGAAGTTTTGTATCCAGCGATGGAAGACTTTGCCATTGATATTATGATCGGAAAAGGTGCGACGGCACGTTCGATTCGACTTGATTTACCGCATTTTACACTGGTAGGCGCAACGACAAGAGCGGGTCTTTTAACTGCACCGCTTCGTGACCGTTTTGGGGTTGTACATCATCTGGAATTTTATACACCGGAGGAACTGCAGACAATCATCGTTCGTTCTGCAAAGGTACTGGGTGTTGAAATTGATACCAAAGGTGCTTATGCCATGGCGAGAAGAAGCCGTGGAACACCAAGACTTGCGAACCGCCTGTTAAAACGTGTAAGGGATTTTGCACAGGTAAAATATGACGGAATCATTACCGAAGAGGTGGCAAATTTTGCGCTGGATTTACTGGACGTGGATAAATATGGTCTGGAACAGTTGGATCGAACCATTCTTTTGACAATTATAGAAAAATTTGCAGGCGGACCGGTTGGACTGGATACTTTGTCAGCGGCAATCGGAGAAGATTCCGGAACATTGGAAGATGTTTACGAGCCTTATCTGATTAAGAATGGTTTTTTGAATCGTACGCCAAAAGGTCGTGTGGCAACGGATTTTGCTTACGGACATTTAGGAATTCCGAAAGGAGATTAGTGAGGAAGAACTATGGCAAGAAATATAACAGAAGTAGTCATTGCGGGAAAGATTATTTCGATTTCCGGCGAAGAAGATGCAGCATATATGACAGAAGTGGCTGCGTTTATCAATGACAAGCTTTTAGAACTTCAGAAAACAGAAAATTATCATAAATTATCATCGGACCAGAAGCAGATTCTTCTTGGGATGAATCTTGCGGATGAATATTTCCGTGAAAAAAAGAAAAATCAGATTTTGGAATCTGAACTGGAACTTAAGGATAAAGAGCTGTACAGCTTAAAACACGAGCTGATTAATTTACAGCTTGATTTAGAAAAGTTTCAGAAAGAAAAATCAAAGGTATGATTATGAAAAAAACAGAACTGTTAGCTCCGGCTGGGTCTTTGGAGAGCTTAAAAGCAGCGGTAAATGCAGGTGCAGACGCTGTTTATATTGGCGGAACCAGATTCGGAGCAAGAGCTTATGCGAATAATTTAACAGAGGAGGACATGAAATGGGCCATTGACTACACCCATTTACATGGCGTGTCCTTATATATGACGATCAATACACTCTTAAAGGAGCGGGAACTGGAAGAAGACCTGTATGATTACGTGAAGCCTTACTATGAACAGGGGCTGGATGCGGTAATTGTGCAGGACTTTGGCGCTTTAAAAGCACTTTCTGAGTGGTTTCCTGCTCTGCCGCTGCATGTGTCTACCCAGATGACAGTAGCTGGTGCAGAAGGATTTGAATTTTTAAAAGATTTCCCAAATGTGACAAGAATCGTTACATCCAGAGAATTGTCGCTGGAGGAACTTGCCCATATCAGAAATACTACAGAATTTGAAATCGAGAGCTTTATTCACGGGGCACTCTGTTACTGTTATTCTGGTCAGTGTCTGCTTAGCAGTGTGATTGGAGGCAGAAGCGGTAATCGTGGCCGCTGTGCGCAGCCGTGCCGTCTGCCTTATGATGTACTGGAGAATGGCAAATGCATCTCGGGAAACAATGAAAAATATATTTTAAGTCCGAAAGACATGAATACGCTGGAAATCTTACCACAGCTTTTGGATATGGGAATCGATTCTCTGAAAATCGAAGGTCGTATGAAACGTCCGGAATATACAGCAGGCGTTGTCAGCATTTACCGCAAATATATCGACCGTTACATGGAATCCGGCGGCAAAGCGATTCGAGTGGAGGAAAAAGACATTCAGGATCTGGAAGAGCTTTTCCGTAAGCGTGGATACAGTAAAGGGTTCTATGTCCAGCATAATGGACGCAATATGATGGCGTTGTCAGCACCGTCCAATGAAAAAGAAGAATCCGAACGCAGTGTCTACATGGATGCGCTTTATGAAAAATATGTAAATACCCAGAAACAGGAAAAAATTAAGGGAATCTTAGAAGTTTCGACAGAAAATCCTATGAAACTGCTGTTACAATGGAATCAGCTGGAGGTGGAAGTGTTTGGTCAGCCTGCAATGATTCCTAAGAATCGTGCCATGACAGCGGCAGATTTTGAAAAGCAGCTTCGAAAAACAGGAAATACGCCGTTTGAATTTGAAACGCTGGACATTCATGTGGCTGGAGATGTATTTGTTCCAAATGGAGCGATTAATGAGCTTCGAAGAAATGCGCTGGAAGCGTTAGAACAGGCAGCAGTGAACAAATACCGCAGAACTGCGCCGCCAAAACCTGAAAAGTGTGTTTCTGATGTAAAATCAGATCAGAGCCAGACAGAGCCATGGCATCCAGTCTTTCATGTGTCAGTAGAAACAAAAGAGCAGTTAGATACAGTACTTGCATCAGAACTGCCGCAAAGAATCTATGTGGACAGCAGCTGCATGACCATGTCAGAACTTGCAGAATTTTGTCGTTCTGGGAAAGGTCGGGCTGCACTTGAAAAACAGGCAATCTATTATATCTTGCCACCGGTATTTCGTATGGATACCGTTCGTGCTTACACAGAAGAATATAACGTATGCAAAGAAATTCCATGGAATGGATTTGTCGTTAAGAATCTGGAAAGCTATCAGTGGCTTCTGAAAATGAACAATCAGAAACCGATAGTTTTAGATGCGAATCTTTATACTTTTAATAAGCGCGCAGCTGACTTTTGGAAAAAACAGCCAAATGTGGAGTATGCAACACTTCCGGTAGAATTAAATTCGAGAGAATTAAAGGACAGAGACTGTGAGGATGCGGAACTGGTTGTTTATGGACATCTGCCGATGATGATCAGTGCAGGATGCGTTTATAAGTCGTTAAAGCGCTGCAGAAAAGGCGACAATCGCCCATTTGGACCAGACGATTACTATCGCTTAAAGGATCGCAAAAACATGAAATTTGCGGTAAAACCAGTCTGCAGGGAATGCTATAATGTGATTTTTAACAGCCAGCCGTTAAGTCTTTTGAATTTAAGAAATCAGGTGGCAGGACTTACACCGAAGTCCTTAAGACTGTCGTTTACTTTAGAAAATGCATTCCAGACTCAAAAAGTGCTGGAAAGATTTGAGAAAAATTATATAAAAAATGTTCCGGTAGAAGATTTTGCAGATTTTACAAGAGGACATTTTAAACGAGGAGTAGAATAACGTGACGAATCTGATCGTAGAATTGTCAAAATATGCCCTAATCTTGTTGATGGCATTATATACCTGCATGACATTTGTTTCCTTCCGCATGAAGACGAGAAAGTCTTCCGATTATATGCTGGCAGAGATGACATTTATCACGCTGCTGCTTCAGTTTGTGGCATATCTTGTGCTTTATTTAAAGCTTGGGGAGCAGAAGGATATAATCTACTATTACGGTTTTCAGGCATTGTTTACCGTACTGATTACCATATTGTGGAGAATGCTTTATAAAGATATTCATGGCACAATGCTTTCGAATATGTGTATGCTGCTCAATATTGGATTGATTATGCTGACGCGAATCGACGTGGAACAGTCTGTGAGGCAGTTTAAGATTGTAATACTTGCAATGATTGTCAGCCTGATTGTGCCGGTCATTATTCGAAAATGGAAAAGCTGCTGTAACTTTGATACCTTTTATGGAATTGTCGGAATCCTGATGCTGGGGGCAGTGCTTGTTTTAAGTGCCTCAACCTATGGAGCCAACATTTCATTTACAATTGCAGGCGTTACGTTGCAGCCATCAGAATTTGTAAAGATTTTGTTTGTGTTTTATGTGGCAGGAAGATTTGCAAGATCCACAGAGTTTAAAGATGTGGTCGTTACGACGATATTTGCGGCGGCTCATGTATTGATTTTGGTTGCATCTACGGATCTTGGAGCAGCGCTGCTGTTCTTTGTTACATATCTGGTGATGATTTATGTGGCAACGAAAAAGCCGATTTATTGTGTGGCTGGAATTGCCGCAGGATGTGTGGCAGGTGTTCTGGCATATCAATTGTTCTCTCATGTGCAGGTACGCGTGATGGCGTGGAGTGATCCGTGGAGCTGCATTGATAAAGAGGGCTATCAGGTTGCCCAGTCGCTGTTTGCCATTGGAACCGGTGGATGGACAGGTATGGGGCTTGGACAGGGGATGCCGGGGAGCATTCCGTTTGTGGAAAAGGATTCCATTTTTTCAGCAATTTCCGAAGAAATGGGTGGAATCTTTGCAATCTGTGTCATATTGATCTGTATGTGCATTTTCCTCTGCATGTTCAATTTGGCAATGAAAGTTAAAAATAAATTTTATTGTTATATTGCAATGGGGCTTGGAACCATGTATGCAACGCAGGTTCTTCTGACCGTTGGCGGCGTAACAAAATTCATACCGCTGACAGGGGTTACCTTGCCGCTTGTCAGTTACGGGGGCAGCTCGATGCTGTCTACATTAATGATGCTTGGGATTATTCAGGGAATCAGCCTGATTATCCGTGATGAGGAGTTAGAAGTTGAGAGAGAACGAAATCGACTTGAACGAGAAAAACGAAAAAAGAACAGAGAAAAAGAAAAACAAAAAGCCTAAAAACCAGGAAATGCTTTATGTGGCATACATTTTTCTTGGAATCTTTATCTGCATGATCGGATATTTTGTGTATTTTCAGACGATGGTCAGCAGTGATGTAATTACAAGTCCATATAATAAACGTCAGGATACTTTTGCAGACCGAGTTGTACGTGGCGAGATCAAGACCAGCAATGGTCTGCCGATTGCCTATACGAATGTGGAAGAAGATGGTACGGAAACGAGAATTTATCCTCAGGACCGTTTGTTTGCTCATGTGGGAGGGTATGCTTCTCATGGGAAGACTGGAATCGAATTACTGGCAAATTATCAGCTGTTGAGCTCTCATGCATATTTTCTGGAAAGATTTGTAAATGAGGTGCAGGAACAGAAAAATATTGGCGATAATGTGATTACAACCCTAAATTATGATCTGCAGAAAACAGCATATGACGCATTGGGAGATTATCGCGGCACAGTCATCGCTATGGAGCCTTCCACTGGCAAGGTGCTTGCCATGGTATCAAAACCTGATTATAACCCAAATGAGATTGATACGAACTGGAACGATATTTCGAGCAGTAACAGCAGCGTTCTGTTAAACCGTGCAACGCAGGGGCTGTATCCACCGGGGTCTACATTTAAAATCCTGACTCTTTTAGAATACATGAGAGAAGGGAATGATTTAGAGAACTGGACCTATGAATGTGACGGAAGCTATGAGGAAGACGGTGTGACGATCAATTGCTATCATGGCAACAGTCATGGTACGGTGGATTTAAAAACTGCTTTTGCAAAATCCTGCAACGGCGCTTTTGCGAAAATGGGTATGGAGATTGATAATATCGAATTTATGCATACCTGTAATGAGCTGTTATTCAATACTGATATTCCGATTGATATTCCGTCAAAACAAAGCTCAGTGATACTGGATGAGGATTCTGAAACCGGAACAATTATGCAGACTGCGATCGGGCAGGCAACAACAGAAGTGACACCAATGCATATGGCAATGATCACAGCTGCGATTGCCAATGGAGGAAATCTCATGGAACCATATTTTATCGATTCCATTGAAAACTATACCGGGGAACAGGTGAAAAAGTATATGCCTTCATCCTATGGCGCATTAATGTCTGCAGAAGAAGCAGCACTTCTTACCGAATATATGACAGAAACGGTTCTTTCAGGTACTGCATCGAAGCTTCAGAGTGAAATCTATACGGCTGCCGGAAAAACAGGTACTGCAGAATATACCACGGATAAATCCAAAAGTCATGCATGGTTTGTTGGTTTTTCGAATGTAAATGATCCGGATCTGGCAGTCTGTGTCGTTGTAGAGGGTGCAGGCGCCGGCAGTGAGTATGCAGTACCGATTGCAAAAAAGGTATTCGATGCATTTTATGTTAACAATTAATTCATAATGATTTCGTAATCAAATTGTTGTATATAAAATGAAAATTTGCTATAATGTTATCAGGTCTTGAAAAGACACACCAGCGGGCATAGGAGGAATTGCAATGATCGAAGCAACGAGCTGCGGCGGTGTGGTAATATTTCGAGGTAAAATCCTTCTTTTATATAAAAATTATAAAAACAAGTATGAAGGATGGGTGTTACCCAAGGGAACTGTAGAGGCAGGAGAGGATTATAAACAGACTGCCGCCAGAGAAGTTCTCGAAGAAGCAGGTGTAAATGCGTCGATTATCAAGTATATCGGTAAGAGTCAGTATTCTTTCCATATACCTGAAGATACCGTGGAAAAAGACGTACATTGGTACCTGATGATGTCGGATAGCTATTACAGCAAACCACAGCGTGAAGAGTATTTTGTGGATTCCGGCTACTACAAATACCATGAGGCGTATCATCTTTTGAAGTTTGCAAATGAAAAGCAGATTTTGGAAAATGCATATCAGGAATACATGGATTTAAAAAAAG
>CAZYUZ010000055.1:0-10663 GCA_964650775.1 uncultured Lachnoclostridium sp.
CGATTTTTTTCAGCATTGCACCGCCTTTACCGATAATGATTCCTTTATGGCTGTCACGTTCACAGATGATCGTCGCTTCGATATCTACCACTTTTCCACCTGGACGTTCCTTCATTTTTTCGATTGTGACTGCAATTCCGTGAGGAATTTCTTCATCCAGAGAACGAAGCGCTTTTTCACGAATCATTTCCGCTACAATCTGACGCTGTGGCTGGTCAGTCACAGTATCTTCATCATAAAATGCCGGTCCGTAAGGAAGATATTTATAAATAACTTCCAGTACCGTATCTGTGTTCTGACCTTTTAATGCAGAGACTGGAACGATATCAGCAAATTCACAAATATCTTTATATGCATCGATAAATTTTAAGATTTCTTCTTTCTTTACAGTATCTACCTTGTTAATGACAAGTACAATCGGAGTTTTGATTGTCTTTAACTGCGCCGCAATGTGCTGTTCTCCGGCACCAATAAATGTAGTTGGTTCTACAAGCCAGAGCACAACGTCTACTTCTTTTAAAGTACGTTCTGCTACATTTACCATGTATTCACCCAGCTTATTCTTTGCTTTGTGAATTCCTGGTGTATCAAGAAAAACTATCTGTCCGCGCTCATCTGTATAAACAGTCTGAATACGGTTTCTTGTTGTCTGCGGTTTGTTGGAAGTAATTGCAATCTTCTGACCGATCAGACGATTCATCAGCGTTGATTTTCCAACATTCGGTCTTCCAATGAGTGTTACGAAGCCCGATTTAAAATTTGCATTTGTATTCATATATTACCTTTCTTCTATGCCTGGAATAATGGTTCCAGTGTATTAAACAACTCTTCTTCTTTTTTCATAAGCGCTTCATTACCAAGAACGCAGATTGCATTCTCGTCTAAGATTGCCTGAATATAATCCGCAAGCTTTCTGATATCCATTACAGTGCATGAGAGAACTTCTCTTCTTTCTTTTAAAATTCTCTCTTCCGTAATTCCTGTAAGATATGCAGAAAGTGAGCGCGCTCCTGCCATGGACGGAGTCAGTGGAATGTCCATATCGCTGATTGTCCCAATAATATATTTTAACATATCTCGGTCACTTGCCGCAAAGTTTTTCAAATAATCTACAGTTCCACGATATACATCGAAGGTTCCGCGAAGATTTGGATCACGGTAGCTTGCAAGATAACCGTTTCCGGTTCTTGTAAAACCACTCATACATCCGTAAGCCCCACCTTTTACACGAATCTGAATCCATAAATAGTCGTAGCTTAAGATTACTTTCAGTACGCGGAGTGCACCTGTATACTCAAGGCCTGCCTTTTTGAAATTTCCTGCCACTGCAACGTACTGTACCTGTGATGAAGTTAAAAATCCTTCATTCTTCTTATTCAGCTCTGCATTTTCCACTTTCTCAAACACTTTTGCCGGTTTTAAGCAGGACTGTAATACTTTGAACGGTTCTCCCAATCCTTCCAAAACCTTGCGTTCACAAGTAATACTTACCAACAGATTTTCCGGACAGAAAATGTATTCGCAAGCCTCTTTCAATTTTCCAATAAATTCTGTTTTTTCCTCTTCAAAATGACTTTCCAGCCGTTCTACCACACGATAGAATGCAATCCCTCCGGTTCTATCCGAGAAATCAGATGTTTCTGAAAAATAGGAGCTGGCTCTTGTCACTGCTGTGGAATGTCCGTGGGATGGCAATGCCATCTGCAATCTGGATTTCATCTGTGCAAGAATTTCATAGAGACGCTTTTCATCATCCAGTTTGGATTTTGTAAGGATTTCCCTGATCATAGCAAATACGAATGGAAGCTGATCTTCCAGCGCTTTTGCACGCAATTCGTAAGTCATGACATTTTTATTTTCCTCCGTATCATTGGCATAAACACCCAGTGTAGCGCTGATACCTCCACTCTTTCGGTTAATTTCGTTAAACAATTCTCCAAAGGAATAATTTTCCGTATCTACATATCCAAGTACATTTTTCAGAATTGACACATATGGCAGCATTTCCTGCGGCATGTTTGTGATGTCAAATAGCAGATTCAAATAAACAATGCCGTTTGTATGATAATCATGATAAAGAACTTTTACTTCTTCGATGGTCAGCTCTTCATTTTTGAAAGGACGTACATTTTGATCAATGTCTTCTAATTTCAGTACCGGAATCTTTTCCAGGTCCTCCTGAGGACTTTCTTCTTCCTGATATTCTCGCAAATGATTTGTAAATGCAACCAGTTTTTCACATGCTTCTCTCGATAAAGATGCCTTATAAGACGCAAGTTTCTCTGCCAGCTCCTCTTCTTTTTTTTGAGCCAGACCTCTCTTTGGTTCTACGATTACAACTGCTGCATGAGTATTGTCTAATAAATATTCCTGCACCAGTTTTTCAAAGTAATCTGTATCAACGCGTTTTCTCAAGGATGCAAAAGTATCCAGTGCTTCCAGATGAATGAATGGCTTGTTTTCATCGTAAAGCCAGCTGTCAAACGCCTGAAGACCATACATTAATCCCTTTGGATAATTGCCAAAATCAGCTTCTCTGTAACGGAATTCATAGTAATTCAATCCAGCTTCCAGCGCTTTTTTATCCAATCCTTTATGCACCAGATTTTCCAGTGTCTGATGAATCAATGTTACAAAGGCTTCCTTTTGTTCTACATTTGCATTTTTTGCAATAATCGAGAAAATCGGCTGCATAATTCCATTGTCGTAAGAACTGATGACATCCTTTCCAATCTTAGCATCCAAAATCGCCTGCTTTAATGGTGCTCCCGGAGCCGCCAAAAGAGCATATTCAATCACCTGAAATGCGAGATATAATTCTTTATCAAGGCTTGTTCCAATGACTTTGTTGTAAGAAAGGTAGGAATTATCTTTCTCTTCTTCTGCTTCAGAAATAGGATATTCTAATGTGATTTCCCTGGTTTCTTTGAAAGCTTCCTGCATCGGTAATTCTGAATCAATTACCATTGCATCATATTCACTTAAATATTCTTCATCCAGCCACTGCAGCTTTTCTGCCATATCCATATTTCCGTAAAGATAAATGTAACTGTTGGATGGATGATAATATTTTTTATGAAACGCTAAGAACTGTTCATAAGTCAGATCCGGGATATCATCCGGATTACCGCCGGATTCATTACCATACGGTGTATCCGGGAAAAGCGCCGCCATGATTTCACGGTCCAATACATCCTCTGGCGAAGAGAATGCACCCTTCATTTCGTTATATACAACACCGTTTAAAGTCAGCTCTCCATCCATATCTTCCAGCTCATAATGCCAGCCTTCCTGACGGAAAATTTCTTCTTTTTTATAAATATTTGGATGGAACACTGCGTCCAGATAGACATCCATCAAATTCTGGAAATCCGCATCATTACAGCTTGCCACAGGGTAAACTGTCTTATCAGAATAAGTCATTGCATTTAAAAATGTATTCAGAGAACCTTTGACCAATTCCACAAATGGATCTTTTACCGGAAACTTTTCCGAGCCGCAAAGAACAGAATGTTCCAGAATGTGTGGCAGACCGGTACTGTCCTGAGGCGGTGTGCGGAACCCGATATTAAACACTTTATTTTCATCATCATTGGAAAGCAGGGCAACGCGTGCACCACTCTTTTTGTGTTTTAACAGATATGCAACGCTGTCCAGTTCTTCAATCTGATGTTTTTCAATCAATTCATATGTTGTTAAATTCTCAATTTTCATAAGCTGCTCCATGATTTTTTCTTTATTTTGGACATATTTCAGAAGAAAATTCATACATTTCCAAAATATACTAGGAAATAGTATAACAAAAAAAGAGGACTGATTCAATATCAGTCCTCTTTGAAAGTTTTTAGCAATTTTCTTTTAAGAATGTTTCAACTGCTGCTGCTGCTACATCTTCATCTTCACCTTCAACAGTTACAGTGATTTCCTGTCCCTGTTTGATGCCCATGCTCATAACTGCCATGATTCTCTTAGCGTCAGCTTTTTTAGCGCCGTTGTCGATTGTGATTGCGCTCTTGTAGCCTGCTGCCATTTTAACGATCAGTCCAGCTGGTCTAGCATGAATTCCTAATGGATCTGTTACAACATATTTGATTTCTTTCATTTTTGATATATCTCCTTTAAAATTAATATTTGCTGGAACCGCTGCGATTTGCTGCGCAAATTGCACCGTAGCGAACAGATTTGCTGTTCTTAGTCGATTTCACGAATCTTCTGACGTAATTCTAATGTAAATGGTGGTGAAACGGAAAGTTCATCAATTCCCATCTGTACAAATTTTCTTGTAAGCGCCATATCAGCACCTAATTCACCACAGATACCACACCATGCGCCATGAGCGTGTGCATTTTCAATTGTCATCTGAATCATACGAAGCACTGCTTCATGATGTGCATTGTAGAATGGTTCTAATGCCTGATTCTGACGGTCAATTGCTAATGTGTACTGTGTTAAGTCGTTTGTTCCGATTGAGAAGAAGTCAACATGTGCTGCAAGCTGATCACTGATGATAACTGCTGCAGGTGTTTCAATCATGATACCAAGTTCAACATCACCAAATGGGATATCATTCTGTATTAATTCTTCTTTTACTTCTTCAACGATTTCTTTAATGCGAACGATTTCGCTTACAGAAATAATCATTGGGAACATGATAGAAGCTTTACCATATGCAGATGCACGGTAAATTGCACGAAGCTGAGTCTTAAACATATCTACTCTTTCTAAGCAGATACGGATTGCTCTGAAACCAAGTGCTGGATTTTCTTCTTTTTCAATATTAAAGTAATCAGCCTGTTTGTCAGCACCGATATCTAATGTACGGATGATAACTTTCTTGCCACCCATTTTGGAAAGAACTGCTTTATAAGCTTCAAACTGTTCTTCTTCTGATGGATAATCTTCACGACCTAAGTATAAGAATTCACTACGGAATAAACCTACACCTTCAGAGTCGTTTGCAAGAACTGCGTCAACGTCTTCTACACCACCGATATTTGCATACAGATGAACTTTTTTACCGCTCTTTGTGACAGTTGGAAGTCCTTTTAATGTCTGAAGCATACGGCGACGTTCGTCTTCGCGTTTTTTCTTTTCTTTCATTTCAGCCATTGTTACTTCATCTGGTTCAATATAAATCTTACCTGTGAATCCGTCTACAATACCCATCTTGCCATTATATTCAACGTCAAGTTCAATATCTGTTGTAACAAGAGAAGGAAGGTTCATCATACGTGCAAGAATTGCTGTATGAGAGTTTGCACTGCCTTTCTGTGTAACAAATGCAAGTAATTTATCTTTTTCAAACTGTACAGTTTCACTTGGCGCAAGATCTTCTGCAAGAATGATAACTGGTTCATCCATTGCTTCTGCTGCAACCTGTGTACCGTTTAAGATAGAAATAACTCTTTCAGAAACGTCTTTTACGTCTACTGCACGTCCGCTCATGTATTCATCATTCATAGCGATGAACATTGCCGCAAACTGTTCTGCAGTTACAAATACTGCGTATTCTGCATTGAGACCTTCTCCTTCGATGATTCCCTGAATAGATTCAACGTAGTCCAGGTCTTCAAGAAGCTGCTGATGCATTTCGAAAATCATAGCTTCTTCTTCGCCGATATCTTTACATGTTTTTTCATATAAAGCCTGCAGCTGTGTAATGGCTTTTGCCTGCGCAGCTTTAAATCTTTCAAATTCTGCTGCTGCATCTTCAATCTGATACTTCTCTACTGTATTATCAGCTTTTTTGTAAACGAAAATTTTACCAATCGCTACACCTGAAAATACACTTTTACCCTGACAAGTAATCATGTTTTTTTCCTCCACTTCCCTTTGGATTTCGTACATACAATATAAATCTACTATAACAGTTTTGTGTAAGCTAGTCAATTGATTTAAAAATTTTCCTATTTTTTTGACGTTATTGAACAAAACTTTACCTTTTTTACCTTTTGGGGGGAATATCCACACAAAAAAGGGATAAGCAAAGCCTATCCCCTTCTAAACAAACACACTTATATATTACGAACTTCATTCGTAATCGCCGTTCAAAAAATCACATTTGCAAGCAAGTGATTTTTCTTCACTACATTAAAGTTTTTACAAACTCTTTTGATGGACTTGGAATTACTGCATAATCAAGCATTGTTCCTTCATCCTTTAATAATTCTACAGTTTCTTCTACTGCTGCTTCTACTGCTGCAACACTTCCGGTCAGAAGAACGTAGGATTTGCCACACATACCACGTGCTACACGAATTTCGAACACGTCTACCTGTGCAGTTTTTGCTGCGTGGTCAGCTGCTACGATTGCAGATGCACCTGTAAATGTTTCGATTACACCAAGTGCTTTTACATCATCGATTTCAGCTGTACATGTCAGCGCTTTAAAAATTGAATCATGTGGGTTACCCAGTACAAAATTGTCAATGAGCTGTTCCGGATACTGAACCATTGCAGCATCAACAGAAACTCTGACAGCACTTAAGTCACCGCTGAATAAAATTATAAATTTACCTGGACAAACTGTCTGAGCCTGGATAAGCTCAACGTCCGCTGTTTTTACAATTAAGTCCGCAGCCTTAATACCAGTGGAGACAGTTTTGTATTCTACCATTCCGATTGCCTTACTCATATTCTCATCTCCATTTATGCTTTAATAGTTACGAAGTTTTCAGTTACTGCAGTCACGGTACCGCTGATACTTGCATGGATGGAAGTTCCGAGTGCGCCTTCAGGTGGAGCAGCAATACGCTGACCAACTGTCACTACATCTCCTGTCTTCACGATCGGGCTGCAAGGAGCACCAAGGTTCTGGCGCATTACAAGTTTTACTTCCTTGAAATCGCCGTTGTATGGCTGCATTGGAGCAGGCACATCAAAATGATGTAATCCAAGACGGTTCACTAAACGATGTTCCGGAACTCTTCTTTCCTGACGTAAAGAATTTACTGGTTTCATTTCTCTTGCTGGTGGTTTTACGCCTTTCGCACGTAAAGCGCCTTTGTAAGCATCCAGCAATCTTCTTGGTGATAAATCCTGATGGCATGAATACATTTCACATAAACCACAGGATACACAGAAGAATGAATTCAGGAATGGATCTACATCATAGGTAGTTCCATTTGCGATTGCTCTCATGAATTCATGTGGTTTGATTGCCTGACCAATTAAGTTTCTTGGGCAGAGCATTGTACACATAGAACACTGTGAACAAACGGACATTGCATTACGGATATCCAGCTTGTTTGATCTCTGTCTCTTAGCGACTGGAGGACAAGATGGTGGTAATACAAGGATTGCTTTTGTTGTTTTTGTGATGATATCGTTCATTCCACAGATACGACCTGTCATAGGTCCACCCATGATCATTACGAAATCATCAGTTGTTGTGCCACCAGCTAAGGCAACTGCTTCTTTCACAGAAATACCAATTGGCACATGTAATGTTACAGGATTCTTTACAAGACCTGCAACTGTAAGGAATTTTGTTGTTACGTTTTCGCCGCTTGTCACTTTTTTGTAAATATTTAAAACAGTTTCAACGTTTACTACGACACATCCCTGAGTAATTGGAATCTGTCCCTGTTCAACAACTTTTCCTGTTACTTCATAAATTGTGATAACTTCATCACCTGCCGGATAAATATCCGGTAAAATATGTACGCGTACTTTGTCATACTGACTAATACAGCTGTTAATTGCTTCAATAGAAGCGGTATAAGACTTTTTAACTGCAATCACGCCTTCTTTTGCGCCCATTGCTTCGGTCAGCATCTGCATTCCGGCACAAATTTCATTTGTATATTCTACCAGAAGCTGTCTGTCGACTTTAATCAATGGTTCACATTCTGCAGCGTTCAAAATAATTGTTTCTGCCTTGTCAGAGAGTTTTGCATAGGTCGGGAAACCTGCTCCCCCTGCTCCTACAACGCCGCCATCTAATAAAGCTTTTTTGATATCGTCTAAGTTCATTTGACTCACTCCAACCTTTTATGCTTGCTAGGATTGTACGAAACAACCCTGCGCCATTTGAACTGTTGTTACAGTCCGACGCTAATCCATGATGACAATTTTCTGTGGATCGTCTACGATGCCGACGATACACGCATCTACTGGAGAATCCTGATTGCCACAGCCAACGCGCGCTGCGCTTCCCTGCGCAACCAGAACAATGTCATTGTTTCCGGCACCAACAGGGTCAACTGCCACGATTCTAGATTTTTCATCCCCCATTTTTACAAGGGGCTCGATAATCATAAATTTGCTTCCAATCAGATTATCATTTTTTCGTGTACAGATAACCGTACCAACTACTTTACCAATGATCATATCTTCCTCCAAAGCCTTATTATATTACTTATTTAATCAGAATACCCATATCTTTGCCGACACCAAGACCGTTTGCTTCGTCTGTATCGATATGCATTTCCAATGTAAAAGTCGGGTCAACACGGATGATAACATCTTCCATGATTCCGCCTTTTTCTGTATCAAATCTTACCTTTACGGACTGTCCGTTTGTTACACCAAATCTCTTAGCGTCTTCTGTAGACATATGAATGTGACGTTTTGCAACGATACATCCTTCTTCTAAGTAAACAACGCCTTTTGGTCCAACTAAAGCGATTGGAGCAGAACCTGTGATTTTACCAGATTCTCTGATTGGAGCTTTTACACCCAGTCTGATACAGTCAGTCTGAGATACTTCAACCTGTGATGCTTTACGACATGGTCCTAAGATTCTTACGTTTTCAATGGCACGAAGTTTTGTTCCAACTAAAGTTACTAACTCGTTAGAAGCAAACTGTCCGCCCATTAATTCTTTTTTCTTTGTCAACTGATAACCTTTGCCAAACAGCTCATCTACGTGTTCCTGTGTCAGGTGTACATGACGTGCAGAAATACCAATAGGGATTCTTTCTTCACATACTGTTTCTGCACCAGAGTTTTTCAGCTGATCAACAACTAATTTTGTAATCGCTTGAACTAACTGTTCCTGCTGCATAGATTACCTTCCTCTCTTAACAGTTCGGGACCCCCGATACAATGTTAGATAAATTATTTAATCTGTGGAAGGATGTTTTCAACGTCACCGTGTGGTCTTGGGATTACGTGAACAGCGATAACTTCGCCTAATCTTGCTGCGCTAGCGCTACCAGCTTCAACTGCAGCTTTAACAGCCCCAACATCACCACGAACCATAACACTTACAAGACCGCTTCCGATTTTTTCTGTTCCAACTAAAACAACGTTCGCTGCTTTTAACATAGCATCTGCTGCTTCGATAGACGCGATCAAACCTCTAGTTTCGATCATACCTAATGCCTGAAGTTCCATGATATTCCTCCTATCGGACACACCGATTTATTTTAAAAATCCGTGCTTCTTCATACTCATTTCTATAAGCTTCATTGTTTCTTCGTGTGGATTTGCGATGATCGCAGATGCCACAATTTTCCCTTTAGCATTCAGTTTTGCACTTTCTACAGCCGCTGTAACCGCAGAAACTTCACCCTGAATGATACAAGTAACAAGGCGTCCGCCAAGCTTCTTTTCCCAGGTCAGGAATTTTACTTCTGCAGCTTTTAACATCACATCGATTGCTTCCACTGCATCCGCAAAATTTGGTAATTCAATTAATCCTATTGATTTTGCTTTCATACGCATTCCCTTTTAACGCGGTATACAGCGGATTTATAAAAACCCGCTGTGCCGCTAAATAGTTAATCTAACTTTACTTATTTGATTACTGGTAAGATAGATTCAACGTCTCCGTGTGGTCTTGGGATTACATGTACTGCTACAAGTTCGCCAAGTCTGCTAGCTGCTGCAGAACCTGCTTCTACTGCAGATTTAACAGCTCCAACGTCTCCACGTACCATAACTGTTACAAGACCGCTACCGATTTTTTCTGTTCCGATTAATTTAACGTCTGCAGATTTAACCATAGCATCTGAAGCTTCGATAGCTGCTACTAAACCTCTAGTTTCGATCATACCTAATGCCTGTAAATTCATACTAATATCCTCCTGTGGGCCTATGCCCTTCATAAAATTTTATGTTATGTATCCTTGCGGAAAGTAAAAATTTCGAAAACAAATTTTTACCAATATTCGAAATTTCTGTGAAACTTCGAACTAGATAGCGCTGATTTTCAGCATTTTTTCCGTTTCCGGATCTGCTGAAGAATTAAAATGTTTTGTAACGACTCCGGTAATGCTCTTCGCTGCTTCTTCTGCTGCATCTAAAGCACATTTCACATCAGCTACAGGTCCTCTGATTTTTAAACACATAATCAATGGAACCGGAAGCTCATCTGCCTTCGCTGGTTTATTTTTATCCAGCGGATCAATTGTTACATTGCCTGCTTTTGCTGCCGCATCAGCTGCTACCAGAGCTGCTACACAGCCATATACTTCTAAGTAGCCTACTGCCTGCTGAGCCATACCAATTCTCCTTACTATTTATTAATGATTACGATCTTAAGACCACTCATAGCGAGATTTGTCTTATGAGCTTCATTAATGTCTGCCAGTTCGAATCTGTGTGTGATCAGTTTGCTGAGTGGAAGACCGATCTGTTTTGCACTCTTTAAGAAATCAAATGTTGTAGCATAATCTCTTAATGTGTAAACCCAAGAACCAACTGTTGTGATTTCTTT